>WGLQ01000024.1 GCA_016125495.1 Hyphomicrobiales bacterium
CCATCGGCCGCAGGTTCACGTCCGTGATCCGCATGGCGTTGGCGGCACCCGTCGGCACGCTGTCGCTGCCGTAGGTCACCTCCGGCTTCGCGACCAGGACCTTGTTGCGCCAGTACTTCGTGGTCATGGATCAGCCCTCCTTCGCGCGCCGGCCCGGCTTGGCGGGCGCGTCCGCCTCGATCGGAACCCCGGGCTTGTCCGGGTCGGCCGGGGTCGCGGGCGGCGTTTCGACGACGCCCTTGAACAGCGCCTTGCCCTTGGCGTCCCGCGCCCGCGAGCCATCGGCGTGCGGCACGGTGCGCTCGACGAACTTGGGCGCATCCGTGCTGCCGTCGTCGATGTAGCGGCCACCCATCGCCGGTGAGACAGATGTGGGTGAATTGGCGGGCATGGATGCCTCCGTCACAGGTGATGACGCGTGGAAAGGGAGAGCCTGGCGGCGTGGCAGAGCACGCCGCAGAACATGACCGGGCCGCTGTCGTCGAGCTGGACGCCGGCGAGCGCGCCGTCGCCTTCTGGCTCGGTGCAGGTGGTGACCAGCCCGCCCAGGGTGTCGTCGACGCGGAAAGCCGCCCGGATCGCTTCGACCGTTTCGTCGAAGGCTATCTCGGTGGTCTCGGCGTCGAGCAAGCCCTTGAAGCCGCCGAGCCGCCAGCGATGCCAGACGATCGACCGGCCGGGATGCGGTGACAGCTCGCGGGTGGCGATGCGGCGCACGTACCAGCCGGCGAGCACGCCGTCGGTGACATACATCGACCGCAAATCACTCTCGCCCTTGGCGTAGCGCTCGAAGGCGTGGACCTTGCCGACGCCGGCGACGGCGGCGATCTTGGCGGCGATGGCCCCACGGATCTGCGTGACGGTCGGCGCGCTCATGCCGTGCCCTCGATCCGCGTCAGCGCGCGCTCGGCCGCGAGGGTGGCCTGGCGCTCCAGCTCGGGCGTGGCGGCCGCCAGACCGTCGCGGAACATGAAGGCGCCCTTGGTGCCGTGCTTGGCGATCTTGCGGGCCACGGCCAAGGCCGCGGACTTGATCTCGTCGGGCGCGCGCAGCGCGACCTTCTCCGCCACCCAGGCCTCCAGCGCCGCAGGCGGCGGGAAATGCGGCCTGCTACCGAGCTCCACCGGAATGGCGTGGCCGATCGACGTCGCGACCACGCCGATGACGGCGTCGGCCAGCACCTGCGCCGGCTCGGACTGGATCGAGCCGGCGAGCCCGCCGCCGGCGCCGACACCGAGCGGCGTGCGCTCGACGATCTCGCGCTGCAGGAAGAACGTCCCTTCCGTCGCCCAGCGCGCCATCTCCTCGGCCATGATGGCGGGCGCCATCTCGAAGGCCCGCGCGGCGGCCTCGCCGCCGTCGAAGGTGAAGGCGTTGTTCATGACATGCGGCCCGGATGGAAGAGCCGGCGGTGACCCATGTCGTCGCGCGGGGTGAACTCGACGGTCGTCGCGGCTGGCGCGGTGCGCTTCTCATCGAGGCCCAGCTCGGCGAAGTACCGCGCCCTGCAGGTCGCCGCCCGTTTGGCGTATTGCATGGCGAGCTCGACGGGGTGCGCCACCTCGGCGTGGAGCGTCGACTGGCGATCGCCGGAGTGACGGGTCGCGAGCTGATCGAGCAGGAAGGCGGCCGCCCAGCAGGACATGGCCTCGCGGTCTCCTTCCGGGATGGTGTCGGTGTCGGCGTCGAGCTCGTGCGGGACGGTGAAGGTCAGACGAACCGTGGCGCCGGCGCTGATCGAGGAGGCGAGCTGGATGACGACACCGGCGGGGCGCGCGTAGGTCCAGAAATCCTCCTCGGCCATCAGGCTTGGCGGGATCTGGTCGACGGGGTGTTCGACCGCGACCAGGCGCGAGAATTCGGCGACCCAGCCGGCCGGCAGGTCGAGGACCTGACCGCCGGCGCTGGTCACATCGACCACGAGCTGGCGCGGCCGATCCGACGAGTAGCGCTTCACCGCCACGGCGATCGCCCGGTCGCGCTCGGCCGTCGCGATCGCGGAGGCCTCGTCGCGCACCTGGTCGGCGACCAGGGCCTGGATGTCGGTGAGCGCCATCGTGCGTGACCGCGCGTCAGATCCTGACGACGGTCAGGAGGACGCAGATATCGTCCCAGGTGGGATTGGTGCCGGTGATGGTGATGTCGAGGGTCACCAGTTGCTCATCGGTGACTTTGGCGCCGGAGACCAGGCTCGCCTCCGTCGCCGCCGCCGCCGTCACCGCCACGGGAGCGGTCAGGAGCGTGGTGCCGCCGGCCAGGATGTCGACGGCGAGGGTGGGCGAGGTGCCGCCCGAGGCGCGGGCGTAGACCGAGGCGCCGAGCACCTTGACGGGAAAGCCGAATTTGTGGCCGGAGACCCCGGCCGTGGTCGTGGTGCGCTGACCGGGGATGGTGATCGGCATCAGGAAGACGCCGGGGACGGCGATCGCGGGAACGCGGGTGGACATGGGTCACAGCCTCATCGTGATGGTCCGGGGTGGACCGGCGGAGCCGCCGCGCCGGTCCCTGTCGTGGCCAGCCACCCGATCGCCTGGCGGGGCGAAGGGGCGGCTTCGAGCGGCGTTGTCCGCTCGCGGCCTCTGGTATCGGTTAACCGGCCACCACCGCCTTGTAGTAGGCGCGGTAGTCGGTGATGTTGCCGCCGTAGACGTGGCGGATCTTGTAGGTGATGGCGTCGTGGCTGAAGACGGAGCCCTGGTTGGGCGCGTCCTGGATCAGGATCGCCGGGTCCTCCTCGCCATCCAGGAAGCCGATCTCCATGCCCGGCAGATCCATGGGATCGGCCGCCAGCGCCCAGTCCGTCACATCCGTCCAGTACCAGATCGGCAGGATGTCGAGGACGAGGGACTGGACGAAGGTCTTGTCGTGGTTGGTCGAGCGCCGGAAGATGTCGGCCGCCGTCTCTTCGAGGGCGTCGGGCACCATGAGGATGCGCGCCGGGGTGCCGAGCTTGTCGCCCGAGCCCGGCTCCGTCTGGCTCTTCATCGCGAGCCTGCCGGCGGCGATCGAGGCGGCGCTCAACGCGGTCGACCCCAGATTGGCGTGGGAGGCGTGGAACAGCGCCACGCTGTCGTAGATGGTCGGGTTGGTCCTGATGAAGTCGAGCACGAACTTGGAGAGCGTCCGCTTGGCGGCGCGCGACATCTTGATGGGCACGCGTTGGATGGCCGAGACGTCGTCGTTCTTGATCGCCTCCAAGGTGATCGTCTCCAGCCCGCCCTTCTTCTTCACCTTGTACTGCGACATCTCGTCGGTGGGGCTGGTCAACTCAAGATAGGGATGGTTCTCGTCGACGTCCGGCAGATCGCCATAGCCACCGATGCGCGTCCGATCGTTCATGCGGAAGTCCGCGATCGGCACCGGGGTGCCGGCGACGCGGCGCCAGACGTCGTAGATGCCCTCGATCCGGTAGTCGGCGAGCAGCCGGCGATGGATGCTGTTGCCCAGCACGCTCCCGAAGGTCGAGCTGCCGATCGCTTCGTTGAAGCGCGCCTCGTCGAACTCGACGATCTGCCCGGTGACCTTCCGGTCGCCGGTGATCTCGATGTAGCACTCCTTGAAGGATCGCGCGTGGCGGTGGTCCTTGTGCTGCGGGTCGAAGAAGGCGTCGAGCATGGCGGCGATCTTCTCGGCCCGGCTCTCGCCCTGGGAGGCGCGCGTGAAATCACCCAACCCCGTCACCCGGCCGCTCTCGCGGAATTGCCCGACATACTCGCGCTCCTCCTTGATCGCCTGGTCGACATCGGCCTCGGTGAAGCTGTCCAGCGCCGCGAACTGCTTGCGCAGCTTCTCCTTGGCGGCGTCGGGCAGCCTGGAGGCGTCGATCGCGACGCGCGCGTTGGACCGCGCCTCGATCATCCGCACGACCTCGGTGAGCTCGGCCGAGGTGACGCCGGTCGCATTGGTCGTCGCGACGGGCTTGAGGGCCTCGGTGAACAGCGCGGTCAGGTCCGCGTCGTTCAGGGTGGCGGGATCCTTGCCCGCCAGTAGGGCCGGGCGGACCGTCTTGATGGTGTCGATCAGCTGGGTGCGCAGCATGGTGTCCTCGGTTTGGGCGGCCTCGACGAAAGTGAGCAGCTGACCGCCGGCGCCCGGCTCGACGATCAGATCCACGGAGTTGACGCGCGAGACCGCCTCGCAGACCCGGACGGTGCGACCGGAGACGGTCGCGGCCTTGGCCCGGCCGACCATGTCGACCGAGAAGCCGAAGAGGTCCGACAGGCCCCGCGCATGGGCTTCGCGCAGCTTGCTCGAGACCGCGTCGTTGGGGTCGATGAGCGCGAGGGTCGCCTGGATCTCCGCCGGCGCGCCGGTGACGGCGTTGGTTTCGATGAAGGCCGGGTCGGTGAGCTTGCCGAGCAGGGCTCGCGCATCCTTGCCGGCGCCCTTCAGGTGATCGGCGTCCGACTTGGCGAAGACCCGCGCGCCGGCGAACTTCTTCACCGCCTCTCGCAGCACGCGGTCGGGATAGAGGTTGCCGTTGGCGGACAACCCCGCCTGGATGACGCGGATGCGCCACTTGGACGGCGGCGCGCCGGTGTCGTCCTTGGCCGCCTCGATCAGGCTGGCCGAGACCGCCTCGCGCAGTTCGGCGACCGGCTTGTATGTCTCCACCACCTCGGTGGGTGCCCCAAGGGTCACCGTGGAGCCGTCATGGGTATAGGGGTAGCGCAGCAGCTTGTTCGCCAGCTGCACCACCACGGCCTCTGGGAACAGGGCGACCACGTAGGGCCAATCGGCCATTCCCGCCGTCTTCGCCGCCGCCCGAAGCTGCTCCTCGATCAGCCGCATGAGCTGCTGGTAGCTGCCGGCCGCCGCCTCGCGCAGCGCGGCACCGTCCAGCCCTGCGGTCGGAACCGCCAAGACGGGTGTCTTGTCGGCCATCAGGAGACGGTCCGTTCGCCCGTGGCCACGTCGACGCGGATCTTCCGGCCGGCGATGGTCACCACCACGATGGCGCCCTCGACGCGGGCGAAGTCGAAGACCTCGTCCTCGGCGATCCCGGCCGCCTCGGCGGCGAGCCGCTTCTCGGTCTTCTCCGTCTTGGCGGCCTTCGGCGGCTTCGCCTCGGTCTGATCTGCCATCTGGTCCCGTCCTCGCCCATGGGTGTGGCCGGATACCCCCGGCCGGATGTGACGCCGGGCAGATTGCGCGCGCGACGGGCGGATTTTCAGGTCACGAGATCATGGGGTGTCGGGTGGGGATTCCGACGGCGCACGGAAGGCCTGTTGCCGGGCCGGAAACCCGTTCAAAAACGCGTTCAAGGAATTTTCGCTGGTGAGAGGCATCCAGACGCCCGAGCGCGCCCACGGGCCTCTTATGGAGCCGGCCCGGGTGGCGGGAGAAGAGGTGGGGGCTCTTGCGGCTGCGCCGTGAGATCCCTCACGGCGTTCGCCGTCCCTCGATCGATCATGGCGGGCAGCACTTGGCGAAAGACGTCCAACTGGCCTTGTTGCCTTTGGACCAAGTCCGAGAGGACGGCCACACGATCCGTCAGGGCACGGACATTGTTCGACAGCGCTTCGATCTCACTATTGGTCGCGAAGCGCTTCTTGATGAAGTGCTCCAGGAGCGCCACCATCCCCTTTGTGAGGATCTCCTTCATGCCGAAGACACTTCCCGGAGCCAACGATCGAAGCTCGCCTGCTGCTTTCCCACAGACGCGGCGACAACATCCACCTTGGTCAGCGTGGCCTGGATGCTGTCACGGGCCTTCCTGATGACGCCGATGGTTCGATCGTCGATGAAGTCGATGGCGCGACGCGTGAGCGCCAATTCGGCGTCCGACAGATCGTCCCTCTCCGCCACGATTTCGATCCAAACGAGCGCGACGTTCCTGACGTACTCGAATGCCCACTGGTCGTAGGCCATGATCAAGAGTTTGTGTGAGATAATGACCCTCAGGATGTCGCTTGGCCTGTCGGCGTAGAGCTCCTTGGCGGCATCCAGCATCTTGTCAAGGTTGCTGATGGTGACGGCGTTCAGCTCGAACCGGAACGGCAAGCCATCCATCAGGGCACCAACGATATCCCCAACGAATTGTCTTTGGTCTTTGGCGAGTGTCCGGACGAATTCATCCTGTTCGCCCTTCTGCCGGAAAATCGTCAGCACGTCGCGGCCGAAGTGCCGCCGTATCTCTTCCTCGGTCGCCGCTTGCCGAGCCTGGTTGCGTAGACCTCCGATGAAGCGCTCACGGAGCGCGTCGGATACCGGCGCCGGGGGGTCTGGCAGGCTGACTTTCGGGAGCGGTCCGCTCATGGCCTCATCCTACAATCATCCTCGGGTGGCGCCAGCATCTTGAAAGTCGCGATCCGAGGGCTTAATCGATAGGGAGCAGACGGGCGAGGGCTTGACCCCTGATGACACCCCGAGCGTCCCATGGGCGGGCAAGCGCCCTCGGGAGCCCCAGCTTCTCGTGCCTTCGATCATTTCGTGTAGATGGCGATGCCGCGCCGATTCCGGTCGATGTGGTCCTCGCGTAGGGCCGTCACCGGTCGCCAGCCATCCTCGAATCGCCTGACCACCACCCTGATCGCTACCTTTCCCTCGGATTCCGAGAACAGGCCGATGTAGGTCCGTGTCGTCGGCATCGTCGCGTCCAGTGTTGGCGTTTCCCAGATCTCGAAAGGCGTTTCGATGGTCTGCCGGATCGCGGTGACCAGGCGTTCGCGCGATTCGGCGGGCTTCGTCAGCAGGTGGGCGAGCAGCCGATAGTCGACCCGCACGCCAAGGCCAACGGGATCGCGCAAGGTCCCGGCGGTGAGATCGTCGGGCAAGCCCATTCGGGCGCGGAAACTGTCCTTCACCGCGTTGAAGGCATCCTCCTTTGATTGACCCTGAGCCTGCAGCTCGCGCATCGTCATGTCGCGTGGCGGCCGCGCCGGCAGATGTCGGGGGTCGATAGCGCCCACGGCCGGCCGCCCCAGCGACCGGAAATCCGTCGGCCGACGCGTACCCACGATCGCGGTGGCGGCCGCCGCCGCCGGCGGCGCACCCGAACCCAGAGCATCCTCCAGCCACTTCTTGCGGGGATCCTTGGCGACCTCCTCTGCCGTGAAGGGACGGCGCCCGGGCTGGCTCATGCGCCAATTCGGTAGGTAGGGGATCGACACGCAGCCACAGTTCACGCAATTCCGCGCGCTGCCCTTGGGGTCGCGTGGATACATGAGCTGCTCGCCGTCGACCTGGAAGGGCGCGGAGACGGGCTGCACTTGGCCGTCGATGGCGTCGTGCTCGATGCGGCTCAGCCTCTTGCCGCTGCGCCGCCACTGCTTCTTGAGCTCGGGCGCCAGCACCTGGCCCTGCTCCATGCGGTCCTGCGTCGCCCGGGAATAGGCGCGGCCGACCTCGGTGCGCACGATGACGGCGGCCCTGTCCCGGCCGCCTTCACCCAGGATGGCGCCGATCGCCCGCATGGCGTCGAAGGGACCGATGGTCCCGATCACGACCTGGCGCAGACTGCGCTCGATGCCGGCCCGGATCGACCGCGTGATCCCGGCCGCGTGCTTGAGGGCGCCGGCGTCGATGGCGCCGATCGCGGCCGGCGTGATGCGTGGGAAGAGGGTCGCCAGATCCAGGCCGGCGATCTTCAGGGGCCGGTCGACGAGGGCCGCGCCGGCGCCCGCGGCGTCGCGCAGACCCTTGGTGAGCGCCGCCGCCGAGGCGTCCCGCAGATCGGTCAGCACGCGGTCGATCTCTTCCATGAGCCGGGCCATCGACCAGCGGCGATAGTCGGTCGGCTGTCCCGCCAGTTCGGCGAGGATCGCGCGGCGGGCGTCTTCGAGAGCCGCCACGATGGCGCCAAGCGCCTCGCGCTGGATCTTCGTGCCGCGCGCCAGCTCCTGCCTGACCACGTCGAGGAAGGGATCCCCGGCCATCGCTCACGCGGCCGCCGGGTCGGCGCCTTGTTCGCCCGCGCCCTCGGCGCCTTGGTCGCCCCTGGCGAAGGGAGGTGGATTGATGTCGCTGTCGGGGTCGAGGCGCCGGTCGGCGCGTTCCCTCATCGCCGTCTCCAGCTCCTTCTCCGGGTCGACCGCGACCCCGAGCCGGTCGGCGGCGAGCGCGATGATGGCGACGGCGGTCTTCTTGGACAGCAGGCTCTCGGCCACGGCCTGTGCCGTCGCCGAGACGCTGGCCTGTAGAGCTTGGGTGAGGCGCCCAAGATCCTTGGTGACGATCTCCGGGAACGCCGCCCCGACCTCGTAGCGCTCCTCGGGCGCGGCGGGATCGAGATCGTCTTTGCCGGCGGCGAGCAGGCGCTGGCGCACCTGATAGGTGCCGAGCTCGACCAGCATGTGCTTCAAGACCCCTTGGCGGGCCGCCATCATCTTGTAGGTCGGATCGCCCATCTCGGCGGCCGAGGCGCGGTTCACGTCGCCCCCTCCGCCGTACCAGTGCTCGGGCAGGGTCGAGCCGCCCAACACGTGATTGCGGATCATGCGGGCCGCCTCCGCGCCGTCGCCGGCGCCGAGGCTGGCGGACACCGTCTTCCATATCTCGGCGTCGTTGTGGACGCGCACGCCGCCCGAACGCGGGGCCGTGATCTTGGCCGCCCGCTCCTTGACCTGCTCGGGCGTGGCGCCGGCCAGGGTCACATCCCAGAAGAAGGCGCGCAGCCCCTTGGCGCGCTCCAGCTCGCCGAACAGGAACTGGTCGTAGCTGTCGAGCCAATCGATCTGGGCGAGGATGTCCGAGCGGCCCCTGGCGCCGGCCGAGAACTCGTTCACCCTGAACAGGAAGCATTCGCCGTCGCTGAAGTCCCGTTCGCGGATGCCCATGGTGCGCGACGTGAAGACCTCTTCGGGGCCGTTCACGATGACCCGGAATTTCTTGTGGCTTCCCTTACGATCGCGGGTAGTGACAACACCGATCGGCTGCTCGGCGTTGTCAGGATCGCAGATGATCTTTTCGATATGGGCGGGGTCGAGATAGCCCAGTCGCACATGCCCGTGGGAGGCGTCCACGAAGGCTGGATAGCACTGCTCGCCGAACAAGCTGAGCTCGCGGACCTTTCGCGGCAGCTTCACATCCATCTTGTTGATCGGGTCGCTCCAGAACGCGTCGAGCCAGCCTTGAGCCTCCTGGTCGGCGACTTTCAGCTTCACGCCCTCGGCGACGAGATAGGCGACCGGCAGCTCGATCAGGCGGTTGGCGAGAGGATTGGCCTCCCACAGATACGCCGCGAGCTTCAGCATGCGGGCGTGGTTCATGGGCGTGAGGTCGCGCCGCGCGTCGCCGGTCAACCGCCGCCAGCCCTCGTCCTCGTCCTCGATCGCGCGCCCCGCCGCCTCCCGGAAGGGCGACGGGCCGGCCGGCGCCGGCGCCACCTCCGTGAAGGCGCGCCAGGCGGCGCCGAAGCGATTCCACAGACCGCTCATGCGCGACCTCGGAACATGCTGGCGCGCGGGCGCCCGAGGAAGCTGTCGGGCGGCGCCTCGTCCTCGGCCGCGTCGACCGTCTCGCCGGCCGACGGCTCGGCCGCGCCGGCGGCGGCCGCGATCATCAGGAAAAGGGCCCAGGCGCGGTCGCCGTGCGATACCTTGTCCCGGCCGGTCACCAGCCTAGGCGCGCCTGTGGGGCCGGGCACGCGCTTGACGGCGGAGATCTGTCGCCGGAGATCGGCGTCGCCCGCCTTGATCCTGATCTTGCCGTTCTCGAAAGCTTGCTTGGCGGCCGTCGCCACGTTCAGGCGGCGATCGCCGGACATGATCACGCCTTCCACGCGGAGCGCGCCGTGACGGCGCTGCGCGTCCTCGACGGGTTTCTCGCCCATCCCGGTCTGATCAAGGCAGTAGCGCAAGATCCGGAAATCGGAAAACTGCCGGTCGGTGACATGGTCGTGCTCGGCGAAGGTGGCGCCCTGAAGCACCTCCTCCTCGCGCACCCAGAGCACGTCGCCGACCCGCTCGCCGATTGTCGACACCCACTGGTCGCGGCGCCTGGCGATGTCGTTGCCCCCGAAACAGGTGCCGCCGGCGTAAAGCTCGGGCTTGCCGGCGTCCGCGTGTTCGGCCGCCACGATCAGCTCGTAGGGTATCCAGGCGCCGCCGCCCTCGGAGGGGATGCAGAACAGCTCCTCGTCCGCGCCGTCGCCGTAGAAATCGACCAGGCTCTGCCGCCAGGCGGCTTCGGCCTCGGCAGACCAGGTCTTATCGGTGACAAGGCAGATGCGGCGGTAGAGCCCGTCGGCGAGCGCGTCGTCGAGCTTCACGGTGACCAAGGCGAAGGGGCGCCGGCCGGCCTTGATCTCGTCGATGATCCCGTTGAACGGGTTGTCGACGCCGTTGTGCGTCGAGATGATCAGGACCTTGCCGCCCCACATCAGCAGCGCCAAGGCGGCCTTGATGACCTCCGCGAGATCGTCGTGGAAGGCGGCCTCGTCGACGATCACATAGCCTTGGCGGCCGCGCAGACCGCGCGGTTTGCTCGACAAGGCGACGATCTCGAAGCCCGATGAGAACTTGATGCGGAAGGCGAGCACCGACTTGTCGTCACCTTCGTAGAGTGTCTCCTCGACTTCCCCGAAGTCGCCGATCGCGAGGTTCAGCACCTTGCACCAGGCGGCACAGGTGTCGATGAACTCGCGGGTCATCTCCTTCTCGTAGGCGAGGTAGAAGACGTCCATGCCGCCATCGGCCTTGCGCCGGGCCGCGTGCAGCACCGCGTCCAGCGCGATCGCCCAGGTGAAGCCGATGCGACGGGACTTCTGGCAGACGGTGACCTGTTGGATGGCTGTGGTGGCCAGCAGGCGCTGCTGGTAGCCCAACAGGGTGGGCTCGCCGTCCGGCAGGGCGTAGCCGCCGGGCAGGATGGCGGGGTCGGGCGACCTCATTGGCGGACTCCGAGCATGTCGAGAAGGCCGGCGGCGGTCTTGGCCGAGATGCCGCCCTGTTTGGCGACTTGTTCGATCGCCTCGGCGGCTTGCGCCTTGGCGGCACGTTCGGCTTCCTGACGAATCTTGAGCTCGCGGTCGGCGGTGACCTTCTCGGCGCCGAGGAGGTCCCTGATCGCGCGGGACAGCTCGCCGATCGCCTTGGTGTCCAGCTTTGGCGTCTCACCATCGTCCTGCGGCACCAGGAGATCGAAGATCACCGTCTGCAGCAGCTCCAGGATGAGCCGACCGGTCTTGCCTTCGGGCGCGGCGCCGAGACGCTCGGCGAAGACTTGGCTGATCTCTCGGCTGCGGACCAGCCGGGCGCCGACGCGATCGACTTCCTGCTTGTACCGGCCGACGGCCGAGCGGCTCACCTCGGCGCCGGCGGATCGCACGGCCGCGACGATGTCGTCGATCGACACGCCGGCCTTCAGCGCGCTGTCGATGACCTCCCGGATCTTCGGCGGCAGACGCTTGATTGAGCTGGATCTGGCCATGGGACCGGCTAGCGCCTGGGGGCGGACGGCTCGTCGACACCCGGGACCACGATGCGCCCGCGCGCGGCGAGTTGGCCGCGCTCCAGCAAGGTCACCGATAGCATGTCCGATCCTTCGATCGGGCGGGTCTTCAGTAGACCTTGTTCGGCGAGCCAGGCGATCTGCGTGCGCACCTGATCGGGTGTCGCGAGATGGTCGATGCCGCCGCGCTCGCTCGGACCCATCATCTTCACCACCAGGCTGTCGTTCACTGCGCCGCCACCGCGATCGAGGCAGCGCAAGATCGCGAGACGGGTGTCGGATGCGAAGGCGGCGGCGTAGCTCATTTCAGCCTCTCATGAGGGCGACTGCTGCAGCAGGTGACGGTGCATGGTGCGGATCGTCTCTTCGGTACGGGCGACCAGGTCTCTGGTGCCTCGGACCTGCTCGGCGACCACCCCGAGATCGCCCTTCATGGCGGTGATCGCGGTCGCCATGGAGACAAGGTCCTGTTGCTTCGGTGCGGCGGCGATCATCTGCTCGGCCAGCCGCACCCGGGCCTCCAACGCGGCGAGCTCAAGTCGCATGGCGGCCCGCATCGACCAGATCGCCCAGGCGATGACCAGGTTCACGACGAGCATGACGACGGGGAGGTATGGCGTGAGGTCGATCATGAACCCCTCTCAAGGACCGTCTGGCACCTGACGCAGCGCGTGGCCGAAGGGAGGGCGGCGCGCCTCGCCGCCGCGATGGCGTCGTCCAGCACCTCCTGAGCGTGGGCGGCCGCCACATCCCCGTCATCCATCGGTCGGGCGGGCGCGGCAGACCTGAAGCTGATCGCGCAGCCGCGCCAGGCGCTCGATCCAGCCCCAGGTGGCCGGGTACTCGGCCGGGGGCAGGCGCTCCAGCTCGGCGGCGACGGCCGGGCCGGCGACCGGCCAGGGCGGGCAGGCGCCGGGGCCGCTAGAGCCCGTCCCGGCGCATGCGGTCAAGCAAAGCGTCGCGGCCAACGTTAGGACGCGCGGCGATGTCCAGCTGATCACCTTGAACCTCCGAAGTCTTGGCGGCCTGGTCGGCCTTCACGCCCGACGCGCCGGCGCGCCAGGCGAAGAACAGGGGCAAGGCGGACGCGACGGCATCCACCACCTTGCCCAGGAAGGCGAGGACGCCCGGCACGTCACGCGGCCGGTTCAGACCGCGCCGCGCTGACGACGACGTCGCCGAGCGGCAGATCGAGCCTGGCGCGCAGATAGTCCTCCAGCCGGGCCGGCGTCAGGCCGAAGCGCTTCAGGGCCTCGGGCGTGCGGTCGGCGAGATAGGCGGCCGCGTCGGCGAGGATGGAGCGCTGGACGGTGACAGTGTCGATGTTCTGCCCCAGCTCCATCGCCTTGTGGGTGGCCAAAGTGATCGCCGCCCGCGCGGCGCGATCGAGGATGGCGCCGAGCTGGCTCTCCTCGCTGATCCGCAAGCTCCGCTTGAGCCAGGCGAGGCCAATGGCGACGGCGATGGTGACGGCGCTGGCGGCGAGCCCGATCAGCTCCTGCATGATCGGCCCGAGCACGATGGTGGTCTGGCCGGTCGCCGCCACGCCGCCGGCGGCCTGGGCGAGCGCGGGCTCCAGAAGGAAGATCAGCACTATCAGGGCGAGGAACAAGAACAGCGCCATCAGGCGCTTGAGGCTCCAGAAGGGATCGACCGGGGCTTCGTGGCGACGGTCTTCCTCGGTCCAGTCGAGGGCGAGCGAGAACATGGATGCCTCCTAGATGTGCGGCGAGACCAGCCGGCCGAAAGCCGCGATGTACTTGTCCGTGGTGCCCGCCCCCCGCGCCGTGTTGTAGGCGCGCTTCCACATCGCGGCCTGGCCGGGGACATCGTCGGCCTCAGGCAATCGGCCATGGGCGCGCCAATAGGCGAGCCGGGCGGCGAGAGCGCCGAAGGCGATGTTCGAGGCGAGCTGAGAGACGGGGTCCGGGGCGGCGGCGACGTGGCGGAAGATCGCCCGACGCAGCTCCGGCCGGGCAGCGAGGAAGTTCACCTCGGCGTCTTGCCAGGTGGCGGGTTCCACCTGCCAGAGGCCGAGCGCGGGGCCGTTCGGCCGCTGGAAGAAGGCGCTGAAGCCACTCTCCACGGCCGCCGTGCCGAGCAACAGGCGCACGGCGGCCTCCGAGCCCCATTCCGGGCGGCCGATGTCGTCGGCGACCAAGCGGAGCGCGGGTCGGATGATGCGGGCGATGTCACGGACGATCATGCCGGCCAGGATGCCGGCTCGCGCGCGGGGGTTTCAGGTCATTGGATCGGGGGGGGATACTGGACTCCCGGTCACCAGAACCGTCAATTTGACCAAGACGTAGAAGATGCCATGTGAGCTCCAATATTCCCAATCAGAAGACATCATGCAAATAGATGTGATTAAGCGGAAGTCGATCGTAACCATCATCTCAGGTTTTAACGTAAATGCCCACATGGATGGGTTTGAAAGATCAGTTGACGGTGCATGAATGACAGACCGTAACACTTTGAGTGTTCTAAAGTGTCGTGGCCTGTGCGGAAGGCTCTCAAGATTTGGCTCTTCGCCATAGATCAGAGACAAACCTTCGAGCGTCGCTCAGCTCTGGATCGTTCTCGATATCGCGTTCCTCAAGGACCTTTTGTACAAACCCAGGTCCATGACTGCCATCAATACTACGGCAAAAGCCCTCAAGTTCGCCCACTGGGACGATCCACAATCCTACATTCATACAAAATTGCATGATGCTATCAAAGCTCTTCACCGGTTGACCTTGTGATATGGCAGATCTCCCTGCTCGCTTGATATCATCCCATGGAGAGACAGCCTTAAAATGTCCTTTGATGTCTCTCTCCGTCTGCTTCGGAAATGGCCCAGTTCCACCAACGTCTTCTAGTGATGAGCGAATAAGGTTCGCCAATTGCTCGGCGTTGAGTGGCGGCCTTCGATCTTCGATCGATTTCTTTAGAGACTTCCAGAAATGTTCAACATCCGACCATGTCCCACCAAGGGTCTCAAACAATTCACGAAACGCCCTCTCCTCGTTCAGAATATCAATGTCTGCAATAGCAGAGACCGGAACATCTAGCTCCCGAAGTGTCCCCACAAGCTTAGCCATACGATGCTTTCCAGCCGCATGAATGAACAGTACGTCCGCACGTTGCTTGCCCGATACAGAGGTTGATTTGAGTATCGAGCTATAGAACAAACAATCCGCATCTGACTCGCATACGACAACATGTTCGTAGAAAATACCACTGAATACTCCAGAATATCGCGCAAGTGTATCGCTAAAGATTTCGCTTGTCCGCTTACAACTTAGCTCTTTAATTTTATTAACACTTCCTTCGCGCTGTATTCGTACAATACGAACGTTACTCGTGCCACCGGCAATCAATCCGTCGAGCACGTCGGTACTGTGAGTGGCGATGAACAATTGAGAGTTGGACCTTCGCTCGCGCGCAATGAGTTCGCCAATCAGACGAGCTTGGGGTGGGTGCAGAAATGCTTCTGGCTCATCAAGAAATTGGATTGAATGGTGGTCCGATACAAGGACGTGCAAAAGAACAGTAGCGAAGCTGCGCATTCCATCACCTTGCGCATCCAGAGGTGAAGTCTTGCTCAGCGCTTCCTTGACGAAGCGAGCAGTGAGTTCGTCTTCACCTACATGCAGGCTAGGTTTTTCTCCAACCATCAATGGAAAATGACCTCCGCCAGCTCGAAACGGAAAAAGGTCTTTTCCAAAGGCGTGTCTAAAAAACTCACTGATCCTTCGGGCTAGCTTTTCGTCCATCAGAAGAAGATGTATTGGGTGTGTTGCAACTTGCTGATGGAGTGCGATTGCAGCTACTTGATTCGATGCTGTTAGCCGATTTTCTGTCGCAATGCGCATGCAGAAAAATGGGGCTAAGAGCTGGTTGTTTGCATCTGTGTCAAAAAAATGTAGGTGTTGTTTATTAATATTGAATCCATATCCGCCAAACGTCAAGTCGCGACCCGCGCCCTGTTTCATTGCAGACTCCTGCAAATAATACTCAAGATCAATCGCTGTGCCGGTCTTTTTAACCTCAATTTTTTTAACTACCAGGCCATTCTTATTGCCGTGAAGCCATCTCTCCATCTCGCGTAGCGTGGCGCTTTTGCCTGCATTGTTTGGTCCGACGAAGACAACGATTTCATCTTCGTCGAAGGAAAGACTTGTTTCGTCAGAAAATGTAACGCATGAAAGCGAAATTCTTGGCTTCAACATTGATGACGAAGACTCTTCAATTGTGAATGTTGATTCGTGGCTACTTTCTGACGTCATCATTATTCACTCTTGTCATTGAATCTCGGCTGAGACTTGTTGGTTTGGTACTCCGTTGTATCATTCTTCGATACCTGATGAGTGGGACTGATCGGTCGAAGCGGCTTATTGAGGATGTTCCTCGTCCGCCTGACAAGTCTGAAATTTGACATTCAGAAAAGCAACAATTGTCGATCGTTCTCTAACTGAAAGTAGATGGCCTTCCCGCGCCGCTGTCTACGCCCACACGCGGGACAGGTGGGAACGGCGTCGCCACCTGATTGTGCTATCGCAACTGCGTCTTGGTTCACACCCGAGGTCAGGGTGGCGACGTGGTTCTGGCTCAGGCCCAGTGCCTCGGCGATGCGCTTGTGGGACCAGCCGACCCGCCGAAGCCACCTGGCGTCGTGCGCATGCCGCAGGGTCTTTGCGCTTGGCCAATGGCGCTCCTCGCCCCCCAGGTGCCGACCGAGCAGACGGGCCTGTCTCACTCCCAGGATCCTGCAGAGCTCATGGGAGGGCTTCGGCTCGCGCGGCAGATGAAGTCGGCGCCCACCCCAAGCGGCCGCCAGCCGGAACGCGGCCGGGACGCCCACCAAGCGCGCCACGTCGGCCAGCACGCCGGGTAGGGTCTCCGGCTTCACGTCCGGCGGCGGGATATGGGGCAGGACGCGCGTCACCGCGATGCGGCCTCTCTGCCCGCCTTGGCAGCTCGGATCCAGGCGCCGAGTTTGCCCGCGGCGACGTCGAGTTCCTGATCCGAGAACGAGCCCTTGCGCTCCTCCCACTCG
>WGLQ01000025.1 GCA_016125495.1 Hyphomicrobiales bacterium
AACGCGATACGCTCTTCCACCCGACAGCTCTCCTTGAAGGGCATCGCTCGAATCTCCTGGTGATTCGAGCAAGTTGACCTGTCAGGAATGCTCCCGGTCTATGCTGTCAGGGAACTACCCGGTTCGTACCCGCGCCCTTCCCCACGCCACGGCCTCGCCCCCCCACCCTCAGCTCTCGTGCGGCCCTTGCATCTGTCGGAGCGCGGCCTCGATCCGGCGCCAGTCCTTCGCCGCATCCGGGCGGCCATTGCGCTGGAGTTCGACCGCCTTTTGGGCCGCGTCCGCAATGGCTTTGTTGCCCCTGACGTCGAACAGCTTGCGTGCATGCTCGAGGATTTCGGTGGCGTGCATGTCGCTCTCCCTTGAGTTGAGCGCAGGCCCGTCCGGTGACAGCCCCAAGATGTGCCGCTGCGCTCGCGCCCTCTGCGGGATCGCCCGTTCGCGGGCTCGCGGCAATGTCTGCTCGCGGCATTGTCGGCTCGGAGCACGATGGGCTCGTCGCCCCGCCGGCAGGTCCTGCGGTTCTTGCGGTGCTTGGCCTGCAATGGGGCCAGCCGATCACGCCGATCAGTGGCGCGGCCTCGCCTCGGCCCATTCGGCCCGCAAACAACCGAATGGCCGTGCCGGTCGCGATCGGAGCGCCGGTCGCGTCGGCAGGTCCGGCCCCTCATTCTAGCCCAACCGCCATTCCGGCGAAAGGTCGCCCTCCCCCAGCGCCCCGCGCCCGCCCGGTTCCCGCGGGCGCCGCCGTGGTATAGGCATCGCACGCGGCCCGCCCGGCAACCGGCCGCACATGCAGCCCCGGTCCGGCGGCCGGTGCCATCAGACGTCAGGCGAACGATGCGACCCGAAGCCCTCGATCCCCTCTTTGCCTCCGTGCAGTCGCTCGAAGGTGTCGGCCCGAAGATCGCGGGGCTGCTGAAGCGCGCCCTCGCATTGCCGCCGGGGGTCGAGCAGGCCCGCGTCGTCGACCTCTTCTGGCATCTGCCGACCGGGCTCGTCGACCGGCGCGCGCAGCCGGCCGTCGCCAGCGCGGTACCGGGGGCCATCGCGACGCTGCGCCTGCGCGTTCTCAAGCACCAGGCGCCGCCACGCAATTCTCGCGCGCCCTACCGTGTGCAATGCGAGGACGACAGCGGGCGCCTCGATCTCGTCTTCTTTCGGGCCGACCGCACCTACGTCGAGCGGCTGCTGCCCGTCGGCAGCGAGCGCATCGTCTCCGGGCGCATCGAGGCCTATGGCGACAAGTTGCAGATGCCGCACCCGGACTATGCGGTCGCCCCGGAGAATGCCGCGAGCCTGCCGTTGCTGGAACCGGTCTATCCGTTGACGGCCGGCCTCGTCGGTCGCTCCGTCGCGCGCGCGATCGGCCAGGCGCTGACGCGCTTGCCGGCAATCGCGGAATGGCTGGAACAGGGGCTGCGCGAGCGCGAGGGCTGGCCTTCCTTCGCAGAGGCGCTGCACCGCATTCACGTTCCCCGAGAGGTCGGTGACATCTCGAACGTCGGCCCCAACTGGCAACGGCTCGCCTTCGACGAACTGCTCGCCAACCAGCTCGCGCTCGCCGTCGTGCGCGAGAGCCTGCGGGCCCAGCGCGGGCGGGCGATCTCGGGCGATGGGCGCTTGCGCGGGCGGATCGAGGCGGCGCTGCCGTTCCGGCTGACCGGCTCCCAGCGTCAGGCACTCGCCGAAATCTACGACGACATCGGTGCGCCGCGCCGCATGCTGCGCCTCATCCAGGGCGACGTCGGCTCCGGCAAGACGGTGGTGGCGCTGCTCGCCATGGCGACGGTGATCGAGGCCGGCGCCCAGGCCGCGCTGATGGCGCCGACCGAAGTCCTCGCGCGCCAGCATGCCGAAACGATCGCCCCCCTCGCCGAGGCGTCCGGGCTGACGCTCGGGCTCCTAACCGGGCGCGAGAAGGGCAAGCCGAGACGCGAACTGCTCGCCCGCCTCGAGAGCGGCGAGATCGACATACTCATCGGCACGCACGCGCTCTTTCAGCCCGACGTCGTCTTTCGCGACCTCGCCCTCGCCGTCATCGACGAGCAGCACCGCTTCGGCGTGCACCAGCGCCTCGCGCTGCAATCGAAGGGTGGCGGCTATGGCGCCGATGCCCTCGTCATGACCGCAACGCCCATCCCGCGCACCCTCTTGATGACGCATTACGGCGATCTCGATGTTTCGCGGCTGACGGAAAAGCCCGCAGGCCGCAAGCCGGTCAAGACCGTGGCGGTGCCGATCGAGCGGCTCGAGGAGGTGATCGCCGGGCTCGGGCGCGCGCTCGCCGAGGGGGCACAGGTCTACTGGGTCTGCCCCCTCGTCGAGGGCAGCGATGCGAGTGAACTCGCCTCCGCCGAGGAGCGCCACGCCCATCTTCGCCAGCACTTCGGCGACCGGGTCGGCCTCGTGCACGGCCAGATGGCTGCGAGCGCCAAGGACGCGGCCATGGCCGCCTTCGCCGGCAACCAGACCCAGGTCCTCGTCTCGACGACCGTGGTCGAGGTCGGCGTCAATGTGCCCAATGCCACCATCATGGTGATCGAGCACGCCGAACGCTTCGGCCTCGCCCAGTTGCACCAGCTGCGCGGGCGTGTCGGGCGTGGCGACCGCCAATCGTTCTGCACGCTGCTCTATGCCCAGCCGCTCTCCGAGAACGCCAAACTGCGCCTGAAGACGATGTGCGAAACGGAGGACGGTTTCGTCATCGCCGAAGAGGACTTGAGGCTTCGCGGCGGGGGCGAGGTGCTCGGCACCCGCCAGTCCGGCACGCCGGAGTTCCGTGTCGCCCGCACCGCCAACTTCGAGGAATTGCTTTCCATGGCACGGGACGACGCACGGCTGATCCTCGCGCGTGACCCGAAACTCGAAAGCGAACGGGGCCGCGCCCTGCGCACCCTCCTCTACCTCTTCGAGTGTGACGAGGCGATCCGCCTCTTTCGCGCCGGCTGAATGGCGCGCGCCGTGGGGCCGAGCCGCGAGCGGGCGCGTGAAGTTGTGTCGTCTTCGCTTAGATGTTCGAGACACCAGCCATGAGGGACAGCACCGGGAGGCATGCCATGCCGATCGCAATCCCAGAGGACAACAGGATCCTCTACTTCGGCCGCGACCGCGAGATATTCCGCTTCCTCTCGCACTTCCATCCGAGCCCGATCGAACTCGACGGAGCCGTCTGGCCGACCGTCGAGCACTACTATCAGGCACAAAAATCGCCCGCCCCGGACTACCGGGCCGCCATTCTCGGCGCCGCCACGCCGGGTCGGGCAAAGCGTCTTGCAGCGCCGCCTGGAGCCCCGCGACGCATCTCCAAGGATTCCTGGTTCAAGGCGCACGACACATTGCCGCGCCCCGACTGGCACGACATCAAGCTGGACGTCATGCGGCGCGCCGATTTCGCCAAATTCACGCAGAACCCGGACCTAGGCGCACTGCTCCTTGCGACGGGCGATGCCGAGTTGATCGAAGATTCGCCCTCCGAGCCGTTCTGGGGCACCGGTCCCGATGGCGCGGGCCAGAATTGGGCGGGCCGGGTGTTGATGGAGATCAGACGCGCAATGGTTGAGCCGGCCGCCTGAGCGAGGGCCATGCAACGCGGGCCTCATTGCCGGCCACCAACACTTGGAACCGCCACGCCAGCGGGCGCCGCCGCCTATGCCTGCGCGCGACCGATCTCCTCAAGCCGCTTCTGCAGGGTGAGCTTGTCGAGGCTCGCCAGCGGCAGGTTCGTGAAGATCGAGATGCGGTTCATCATCATCCGGTAGGTGTCCGAGAAGGCGAACCGAACTTCGGCCTCGGTGCCGGTGGCGGCGGCCGGATCCGGCACCCCCCAATGGGCGGTCATCGGCTGACCGGGCCAGACCGGACAGGTCTCGCTCGCGGCGCTGTCGCAGACAGTGAAGACGAAATCGAGTTCGGGCGCACCGGGGCCGGAGAACTCCTCCCAGCTCTTCGAGCGCAGCGCAGAAACATCGTGGTTCGCCCGGCGCAGGAGATCGAGCGTGTATGGGTGAACCTGCCCCTTCGGCTGCGAGCCTGCCGAAAAGGTCCGGAAACGCCCCGATCCCACGCGGTTGAGGATCGCCTCGGCGATGACCGAGCGCGCCGAATTCCCGGTGCAGAGAAAGAGGACGTTGAAGACACGGTCACTCATCGCCGGCCTGCCTCCGAACTGGCGCCGATGACCCCGGCCCCGCGAACCGGCAACGGCGAACCATACGCAATCGAGATGCGCGCCCGCTAGCAGCTTCACGTGATACTTTTGTGAACACCGGCCGACGGCGCCGAAGGCCTCAGCCCGTCTTTCGCGCGATCCAGGCCGCGAGCACCGGCCCGTAGCTCGCCATCTCCTCGGCGACCGCCGGCTGACGCGCCAGATGCGCGAGGTACGATGTGACGGTCTCGGGCCAGACAACGGCAAAGCCCATCACCGACGCCAGCCCGTTCACCCATGCCGCGGTGATCGGATAGCCGCAGTCGCCGAGTGCCAGCCCCGGTCCAGGCGGCGCATGCCGCAGCACGTCGCCGAGCTGGTCGACACGGGTCTGGATATCGGCCGCGATGGAGGAAATCGCCTCGCGGTCGACCGGCCGCTTGCCGACATGGGGAAACAGCCTGCGGACGGCCGGCTCGAGGCGCGTGTCGTGATGGCGCGAGCGGGCCCGCACCATGGCGCGCGCCGCCGGGCTAGCGGGCAGCATGGCGGGCTCGGGAAAGGTCTCCTCGAGATACTCCGCGATCGCCTCGCTATCGGCGATGAGCAGGTCCCCGTCCCGCAACGCCGGCAGGTTGCCCGCCGGCACCAGCGCTTTGTATTCCGGCGACCCGTAGCCACCGGGCGGCTCGAGTTCGCTCCACTGCAAGCCCTTGTGCCGCATCACGATGCGCAGTTTGGCGCAGTAGAGGCTCTCGGCGATGGCATACATCTGCAGCACGTCGAAAGCCTCCCCCGCGATGCGCGCCGACCTACTCGGTCAGCTTCCACTTCTTGGCCAGTTCGTCGAAGAGACCAGCCTCTTTCTTCAGCGTGATCCAGGTGTTGACGTAGTTGATCCAGACTTGGTCGCCCTGCGGCATCAGCATGGCCACCGGCGTGCGTGCGCGTGGCGCCGCGACCGGCACGATCTTGAGCGCCGGATATTGGGCGACCAGTTTGAGAGCCTCGATGTTCGAGGTGATGTGCGCATCGGCCCGTCCGGACAGAACCTCCTGAAAATCGCGGGCCGGAGCCTCGACGATTTTCTTCTGGGCGTTCGGGAAGAACTGCATGACCTGCTTTTCCTGCGTCGTCCCGAGGGTCGCGGCAACGGTCACCTCGGGCTTGTCGAGGTCGGCCCAGTCCTGGAAGCGATCGCCGCTCTCGACGCGCACGAGCGGCACCGTTGCGAGCGCGAAATAGCTCATCGAATAGCCGGCGGCCTTGGCACGGGCCGGCGAGATCGATGCCGAGCCGGTGATGTGGTACTTGCCGGCGGTGACGCCGTTGACCAGCGTCTTCCAGTCGGTCGCGACGAATTCCACCTCGACCCCGAGGTCGGTGGCGAGCGCGGTCATCACGTCGATGTCGAAGCCGGTATAGCTGTTGGTGGCCGGATCCTTCATCGTCATCGGGTTCCAGTCGCCCGTGGTGCCGACGAGAAGCTTGCCGCTACTGAGAATCTGCTGGAGCACGGAATCGGCCTGTGCCGCCCCGGCCGTCGCCAGCATCGCGATCGCGGCGACCGCCGCCTTCAGGAATTTCATGTCGACCTCCCTCGAATTGACCGCGGCATGATCGAGCAATCCTGGCACCCGTGCAATGGGATAATCCGATTGCATCGCCCCCGCGCCGGTCGTTAAGTTCGCGGGCACAAGAAGCGGCACCGGCAAGGGGCGAGGGCATGGGGGCGGCTGCGGCGCCGGTCATCGAGATCGACAAGGTCACCAAGCGCTTCGGCGACTTCGAGGCCCTCAAGGGAGTCTCCCTGAGTATCCAGGGCGGTGAGCGCGTGGTCGTTTGCGGGCCCTCCGGTTCCGGCAAGTCGACGCTCGCGCGCTGCATCAACGGCCTCGAGGAGCACCAGACCGGCACCATCCGAGTGAACGGCGTCTCGTTGGACGGCTCACGCACCAGCCTCAAGAAGGTGCGCGCCGACGTCGGCATGGTCTTCCAGCAGTTCAACCTCTTTCCCCATCTCACCGTGATGGAGAACCTGACGCTCGGGCCGGTGCGCGCGCGCGGCATGTCACGCGAGGCGGCCCGGGCGCTCGCGGCGCGCTATCTCGAGCGGGTGCACATTCCCGAGCAGGCGGAGAAATATCCGCGCCAACTCTCGGGCGGCCAGCAGCAGCGCGTCGCGATCGCCCGCGCACTGTGCATGGAGCCGAAAATCCTGCTGTTCGACGAACCGACCTCGGCCCTCGATCCCGAGATGATCAACGAAGTGCTCGACGTCATGGTCGAACTGGCGGCGAGCGGCATGACCATGCTCTGCGTCACCCACGAGATGGGCTTCGCCCGCCGCGTCGCCGACACCATGGTGTTCATGGACCACGGCGAGATCGTCGAGCGGGCCCCGCCCGAAACCTTCTTTACGGCTCCGCGCAGCGAGCGCTGCCGCGCCTTCCTCGAACGCATCCTGAAGCACTGAGAAGGCCCATCATGCCGCGCCGCGCCCTCGCCCTTGCCGCCACCCTCGCGCTCCTGCTGCCGCTCGCCGGCTGCTCGGGAAGCTGGGGCTGGTACGTCGTCGACCCGACGACGAAGGGGGGCATGGTCAACCTCAAGTTCATGCTCAGTGGCCTGCAGTACACCATCCTGCTCTCGCTGACGGCGATCTCGATCTCGGTGGTGCTCGGCCTGCTGGTGGCGCTGCCGGGCCTTTCGCGCAACCGCTGGCTCCGCGGCCTCTCGCGTGGCTACGTCGAACTGGTGCGCGCGGTGCCGATCCTCGTTTTGATCCTCTGGGTCTATTACGGTCTGCCGCCGCTCACCGGGCTGGCGATCAGCGTGTTCTGGGCGGGCGTCATCGCTCTCGCGCTCTCCGACAGCGCCTTCGAGGCCGAGATTTTCCGCGCCGGCATCCAATCGATCGCCAAGGGCCAGTACGAGGCCGCGCACTCGATCAACCTCGGCTATGCCGACACCATGCGCTTCGTGATCCTGCCTCAGGCAATCCGGCGGATCCTGCCGGCGCTCGGCAACCAGCTGGTCTACATGCTGAAAATGAGTTCGCTGGTCTCGGTCATCGGGATGCCCGAACTGACCCGCAAAGCCAATGAACTGGTCGTGACGGAATACCGTCCGCTGGAAATCTACACCGTTCTGGTTCTGGAATACCTGGTGCTGATCCTCATCGTCTCGGCCGGTGTGCGCTGGCTCGAGCGACGCCTGCAGACCGACGAGCGCGGTTGAGCGAGCAGGACCGTAAGGGCGCTCGGGTGGTCGTGAACGCCGGCCCCTAACGGCTGGCGGGATAGGGACGCCCGGTGACCGGATCGACCCCGGTCAAGCGCCCCGCCTCCTCGCGCGAGAGGGTCGGCAGAGCGCCGGCAGCGCCGTGCGGACCGCCGGACGACGGGCCCGCAGCCGCAGGCTTGACGCCCCCGGCCGGAGCGGCCTGCTCCCCGCCACCGCGCGGACCACGCAGTTTCGCTACCATCGGATTGTCGCTCCGCGAGGTCGGGCCGGTCTCGCCCTCGGGTGTCGTTCCGAGCGCTCCATCCTCCTGCCCGCCCTCGCCTCCGCCATCCGACGGTCGCGGGAACTCGGGAACGACGAGGCCCGCCGAGATCACCATCTTGGCCCCCTCCTCGACGCTCATGTCGAGCACGACGATGTCCTCGCGTGGCACGAACAGCAGGAATCCCGAGGTCGGGTTGGGCGTCGTCGGAAGGAACACACTGACGAGCGGCGTCGGCCCCTCCCACTTTTCGGCGATTTCACCTGTGGTGTCGGTCGATATGAAGACGATGCAATAGAGCCCGCGGCGCGGGTATTCGATCAAACCAACCTGCTGGAAGCTCTGGTTCGACTGCGAAAGAACCGTCTCGAAGATCTGTTTGAGACCGGCATAGACGCTGCGCACGACCGGCATGCGCGCCAGCATGCTCTCGCCATAACTGATCACCGTGCGACCGAGCAGGTTCGCCGCCAGCGCACCGATCATCATCAGGGCCACGGCCGCGAAGATGAGACCCGCGCCCGGCACCGCGAACGGCAGATAGGTGTCCGGCAGATAGCGCGTCGGAATGAGCGGCTTCACCCAGGCATCGACGACGTTGATGAACCACCAGACGATGTAGAGCGTGATGGTGACCGGTCCGACGATGACGAGCCCGGTGAGGAACCAATTCCGCAGCCGAGCACCCATCCGCACGCCACCGCGTTCGGCCTCGGCCTTGCGCCTCGCATCCGCCTCGGCCTTCGCCTTGTTCCGCGCCCCGCCGGAACTGCTACGCTTCCAAGTCGACATCAGCCTTCCCGCACCACGACGCGCATTGGCTCGCCAGTTCCGCCGCGGATGTTTCGTCAGGACCGATCCGACCGGCAACTTCGGCGTGGTCGATCCTGCCTCTCGGGCACGCGCATGGCCTCGGCCAACGGCACCCGCGCGGCCAAGCTAGCAGGACGGCGCGCGCAAGCAAGTCGGCCCGCACCACCACCCTGAAGCAGGCCCGTAAGCCACACCCTGGATCATCGCACCAAGAAGCAGTCGATTTGTGAACGGCGCAGCTTCTGACAAACGGAAAGAGATTCCTGTTCGCTCGCGAAAGGTCCGACCCGTACCCGGAAGAACGTACCCATGTTGCCGAGCAGCGTTTCCTCGATACTCGCCTCGTAGCTGCCGATGACCTCCTGGTGCTTCACCATCAGCCTCGCGGCGAGTTCGCGTGCCTCGCTCTCGCTGCGCAGCGCCGCGACCTGGAGACTGAAGGCCCCGCTCCTCGGGGCGGGCTTGGCTTGGGCAGTCGGCACGCGTTGCCGCGTGGGCGCACCCGCCGGCGCGAGCGAAGCGTATTGCGTCGGTGGCGGAGGCGCGACGACCGCTGGCCGTGCGGGGCTGACGGCTGCCACCGGTTCGCCAGCCGGGGGGGCGACGGTGGCCACCGAGCCGGACCATGCGCCATCGCTCGAGCTGGCGTTCCTGCGCTGGCCGTTCGAAGCGGCCGATGGCGCCGAAAGCATAGACCCGCCCTCACGCTCTTCGCCCCAGGGCGAGGCACGGCCGCGGGCCGGGGCTGGCGATCCCGAGGCCGGCGCGCCTGCCGTCGGCGCTGCCGATGAGGGAGTGAAGAGGTTGGTGAGCATGGCGAGTACAGTGCCCTGCGGTGCTGTCGCCTGCGGTGCGCGCGGCTCCGCCGGTGTTGCAGGTGCTGTCGCGGGTCCTTGCGACGACGGAACCGATGCGCCGCCCGACGCTGGCGCGGAAACGGTCTGTGCTGTCCAGGTCGATCCGGTGCCCGCCGGACGCGAGCCCGGTGCCGCGCCCACCACGGTGGGCGTCGCTGCCGGGGCACCCGAACCGGCACTGAAAATGCTCGGCGCCAGCGGAACGGTCGGCGTCGCCGTGCCGGAAGGATTCGAAACCACCGCCGGCCGGCGCGTGCGTTGCGGCCCGGGTTGCACCGTGCCGATGATACCCGTTTCGCCACGCGCACCGAACGGGGAAGCGCTCGGCGTGCCCGACGCTGCGGAAGAATTCCCGTCTTCCGGCGCGAGGGCCGCGAGCACCATGGTCTCGAAAGCGGTCGGAGCCGCCGGCGCTGCCGGCCGCGCCGCGCCACGGGCCGTCGCAGGGGCCGCGGCGGCGGATGGCGCGGCAACCGAAGGCGCCGTGGTGCCCTGATCGAGATCGACCTGCCAAGCCGTCGCCGGCGGACGGCCGCTGTCACCGGCGCTCGCGGTGCGCACCCTGCGCCCACGGAGATCGAGAGGCCCGGCATCGTCACGGCTGAATGCGCCGCTCGCCGCTCCTGCGGAGACATCGGTCCCTGCACCCGCCGCCGACGCGCTCTGCTGCGACGGTCCGGAAGCCGCCTGGCCGCCACCGAACAACGCCGCGAGGCCATCGCTCAAGAACGAACCGAGGCCGCCATTGGATGCGGCGGGCGTCGTGCTCCAACCACCGCTCGCGGTGGTCGTCGAGGCCGGTCGCTGGGCGGTGGCCACTTCGGCACCGCTCGGAGCGGTACTCGCGCCCGCGACCGGAGCCCCTTGCGACACGACCGGTCCAGCCGTCCCGACCACCGGTGCTGCAGGAACTTGTGCAGCCGCGCCGGTTCGCGCCTGAGCGACAGCCGTAGCACTCGGAGATGCGCCGGGGGCCGGGGCCGCAGCGATCAGTGGCACGGACGAAGCTGCGGCGGCGGACGGGGCGGAAGCCGCCGAACCGGACGCCGGGAAACGCGACGCAGTGGAACTCGCCCAGCCGCGCTCATCGAGCGCCGATCCCGCCCCAGCGGACGCCGGCCGAACCGCCGCCGTCCTGGCGGGCCGGGCAGCCGACGGCGCAGCTTGTGGGGAATCGAGCGACCATCCGCCACCAGAAGCGGCCGTTGCCGCAACGCTCGCAGCTCCTGGCGCCGCGACACCGCCCGTGCCCGGAGCCCCCGCCTGCCGGCTTTCTGCAACGGAACCAGCCGACGGCGAGGCAACAGCGGCCACCGTCGCCGGCGCCGTACCACCATTGCTCGCCGACGAACTGCGGGCCGGGGCAGGAGCACTGGTGGCGCCCGCAGTCGTCGTCGGCGAACGAGAGGCACCGACTCCGACCGCCCCGTAGGCGGCCGCACGCCGCGATTCCGCGTCGGCCCTTTCCTCGGGCGTCAGCTGGCCGAGCCAGATGGCGCTGGTAAAATCGGCGATCGCCTGGGCGTGCTTGTCGCTGGCGCTGAGGGCAAGCGCACGCAGATAGTAGGCGCGTGCAGTTTCGGCCGGTGCTAACCCTGCCGCCAGCGCGTCGGTCGCCGCCTTGGCCGCCTGTTCGTGGCGCCCAGCCTGGTAAGACTTGCGCGCTTCGACGAGCAACGGGCTCTCGGCGCGCGCGAGCGTCACGGTCAGCCCGGTGGTCGCTGTCGCCACCACCAGAGCCCCCGCCAGAGCGGCGAGCCGAAGCCGCGTTGCCACATTCATCTTGCGTAAACCCGAATCACTTGCCTGCCAAAGGCTTGGTTGAAGCTACGACAACCATTGCTTTGAGGCAAATGAGCGACGGACTTACACCTTGGATATGCACCGTTCACGAACCGTGAGAAAGCAGTCGATCCCGCCTCGAACAGGTACTTCGCCGTCCATGTTCAATCATTCGACCGTGACGGACTTCGCCAGATTGCGCGGCTGATCGACGTCCGTGCCCATGAGCACGGCCGTGTGGTAGGCGAGAAGCTGCACCGGCACCGCATAGACGAGGGGCGTCACCATCGGATGGCATTTCGGCACCTGGATGGTGGCGAGCGTCCGACAACCGATCTCGGCAGGATCGGCGTCGGTGATCAGGATGATCTGGCCGCCACGCGCCGCTACCTCCTGCATGTTCGAGACGGTCTTGTCGAAGAGTTCGTCCTTCGGCGCGACGACGACGACGGGCACGTTTTCATCGATGAGCGCGATCGGCCCGTGCTTGAGTTCTCCTGCCGGATAACCTTCGGCGTGGATGTAGGAAATCTCCTTGAGCTTGAGCGCGCCCTCCATCGCCAGCGGAAACCCGGTGCCCCGCCCGAGATAGAGCACGTCTCGTGCCCGCGAGAGGTCGTGGGCCAACCGCTCGAACTGGCGCTCGCCCCGCAGCAGCTCCGAGATGATGCGTGGCACGCCGGCCAGGGCATCGATCAACTCGCGCTCGTGCTCGCGCGAAAGGGTGCCCCGCGCCCGCGCGAGGCCCAACGCAAAGCTCGCCAGCACGCTCAGCTGGCAGGTGAACGCCTTGGTCGAGGCAACGCCGATCTCCGGCCCCGCCAGCGTCGGCAGGATGACGTGCGACTCGCGCGCGATCGTCGATTCCCGCACGTTCACGACCGAGGCGATCCGCTGGCCCCCCGCCTTGCAATAGCGCAGCGTCGCCAGTGTGTCGGCGGTCTCACCCGACTGCGAAATGAAAAGCGCGAGCCCCCCCTCGACCAGCGGCGCCTCGCGGTAGCGGAACTCGGAGGCGACATCGATTTCGACCGGCACGCGCGCGAGGCGCTCGATCCAGTACTTGCCGACGAGCCCGGCGTAATAGGCCGTGCCGCAGGCCGAGATGGAAATGCGGGGCACCGCCGCCAGATCGATACCGATCTCGGGAATCCGCACCGCGCCATTGGCGAGATCGAGATAGTTCGCGAGCGTGTGCCCGATCACCTCCGGCTGCTCGTGGATCTCCTTGTGCATGAAGTGGCGGTGATTGCCCTTGTCGACAAGGAGGGCCGAGGCCTGCGAACGCACCACCGGGCGGTGCACCTCGTTTCCTGAAGAGTCCAGGATCGTCGCTCCGGCGCGGGTGACGATCACCCAGTCGCCGTCCTCGAGATAGCTGATCGAATCGGTGAACGGCGCGAGCGCGATGGCATCCGAGCCGAGGTACATTTCCTCGTCGCCGTGCCCGATCGCGAGCGGCGGTCCCTGACGCGCGCCGATGAGCAGATCGTCCTCGCCCGCGAAGATCACGCCGAGCGCAAAGGCTCCCTCGAGGCGGGCGAGACTGCGCGCGACCGCTTCGCGCGGACTGGCACCCCGGTCGAGCTCGCGAGCGATGAGATGGGCGACCACCTCGGTATCGGTCTCGGTCGTGAACTCGGCGCCGCCCGCGATCAATTCCTCCTTCAGCGGGCGGAAATTCTCGATGATGCCGTTGTGCACGACGCAGACGCGCCCGACGACGTGCGGGTGCGCGTTGCGTTCGGTCGGCGCACCGTGCGTCGCCCAGCGGGTATGACCGATACCGCTGTGCCCGGCGAGCGGCGAACTGGCGAGCCGCGCCTCGAGGTTGCGTAGTTTGCCTTCCGCCCGCCGGCGCTCGATGCCGCCCGGCTCCACCGTGGCGACCCCGGCCGAATCGTAACCGCGATATTCCAGCCGCTTCAGTGCATCGACGAGCGCGGGCGCCACGGGGCCCCGGCCGAGAATTCCAACGATGCCGCACATCCGCCCTGCTCCCTCGATGCCTTGTCACGTCCGTGGCGACCGTACGGACATCCGAACGTCATCCGTCACCGGCTCCGCGCTGCCGGCCGGTGTCCGGTGCGATCAATGATGCTCGTCCCCGCCACCACCCTTTCGCCCATCGCGCCGCGCGTCGCGCTCCGCCTTGATGCGAGCCATGCGCTCGCGAAAGCGCGTCGCCCAGCCGGGGCGCACGTCCTGGGTCGCGCGCGTCAGCGCCAGATCGCCATCGGCGACATCGCGCGTCACCACGCTGCCCGATCCGATATAGGCATCGACACCGATGCGCACGGGCGCAACGAGGGCCGAGTTCGAGCCGATGAACGCGCCGGACCCGATCTCCGTGCGATGCTTGAAATAGCCATCGTAGTTGCAGGTGATCGTGCCGGCACCGACGTTGGCCTTGGCCCCGACCGAGGCGTCGCCGATGTAGGAGAGGTGGTTGACCTTGGCGCCCTCGCCGATTTCTGCGGCCTTGACCTCGACGAAGTTTCCGATGCGCGCACCGGCGGCGAGCACGGTGCCGGGGCGTAATCTCGCGAACGGTCCGACCTGGGCACCGTCGCCGATGCGCACCCCTTCGAGATGGCTGTGCGCCCGGACGGTGACGCGCTCGCCGACCTCGACGCCGGGGCCGAACACCACGTTCGGTTCGATCGTCACGTCTTGTCCGAAGCGGGTGTCGAAAGCGAGGTAAACGCTCGCGGGATCGCGCATCGTCACGCCGCCGAGCATCGCCCTTTCGCGCAACCGGTGCTGGCAGAGCGCCTCGGCCTCGGCCAACTGCACGCGATTGTTGATGCCGAGGACCTCGCTTTCCTCACAGGCCAGCGCCACGGCGGTAAGGTTTCGCGCCCGACCGATGGCGACCGTGTCGGTCAGATAGAACTCGCCCTTGGCGTTGCGATTGTCGAGGCTGGCGAGCAACCCGGAGAGATTCTGGCCCCGGAATGCCAGAACGCCCGAGTTGCAGAACTCGATCGCCCGCTCGGCGGGGCTTGCGTCGTTGTGCTCGCGGATGGCGACGAGGATGCCGGATTCCTGTGTGATGAGGCGGCCGTAGCCGGTCGGATCGGCGGCACGAAAGCCGAGCACGACGATGTCCGCCCCTTGCGCGAGACGCTCGCGCATGCGCCCGAGCGTTGCGACCGTGATCAAGGGGGTATCGGCATAGAGCACCAGGACGTCGCCATCGTGCGCGGCGATCGCGGGTCCGGCGGCACGCACCGCATCACCCGTTCCGGCCTGCGCCTCCTGGACGAAAATGCTGGCGGCGGGTGCCCAGCGCAGGGCCTCCCTTCGCACGTCGTCCATGTCCGGACCGATGACCACGGCGATCGCGCTGGCACCGAGTTCGGTCGCGGAGGCGACGACGTGCCCGAGCATCGAGCGGCCGGCGATCTCGTGCAGCACCTTGGGGCGCGCCGAGCGCATCCGCGTGCCCTTGCCAGCGGCGAGGATGATGACCAGCAGAGGTCTCGTTGTCATGGTGTCCTCGGGCTCTCCTGCCGGCTCCAGTGTCCGACGGGGCAATTCCCACCGGTCGCGAATGGCCACCGTGGCCAGTTCCATGGGGGGGGCCGGACGGACCGCTCCCCCGACGTCCCCCGGCAACCCGATCACCCCCTTACGGCCCGGCGCCGGAACCCGGAAACGAGAGTGCGAGGATGGGCGATTCGCTCGCCCACCACGCAGCGTCACTGGCTCTGGCACGATGTTCGGTCGGGTTCCAGTGTCTCGGCGATCAATTCACGTTTCTTCGGATAACCGGCCGGCACCCCCGGTGAACCAAGCCCCGCCAGTCACAAATGTTGCATCGGCGCCATTATCCACAGTCGCGCACGCACCAGAGCCGACCCGGCGACCCGGCACGTTGACGTCAGAAGCTGACTCACCAAACCCTCGTGCGATCGAGCAGTGGACGAGAGACCGGGTCCCCTGCGAACCGCTGCTGCGTCCGGATGACATGGAGGCGGAACGGGTTGGATTGCAGAGAGCCTGGCACGGACTCGGCACAAAGCGAGTGATGATGGGATGAGCAAAGTCGCTGCCAACGAGAGCACGAACCCGAGCATGCAGCTCTACCTGCTCGGCTGGTGCGCCTTGGCCATCGGGGCCATCGGATACATTGCGTTTCTCGCCATCGGCGAGGACAAACTCAGCGACCGCCTTCCCATTTCCGGTGCGCGGCCGCAGGCGCTCGACACCACCCAGCTCACCGAGCAAGCCCGTGCCACGGAGCGCGCCATCGCCACCATCAGCGAGAACGTCGAATCCCTGAAGCGCACGGTCGCCGAGGTGCGCCGCGAGACGGTCGCCGTACGCCAGGACGTCACCACGTTGCAGGCGTGGCGGACCGAGATCGAGCAGGTCCTGCCGCAGGTGGCCAGCACCGAAATCTCTGGCACCGATGGCACGGACAGCCCGACGCCAGCCGCCGCCACTACGCCGCAGGTCGTCGTCGGTGTGCCGGACGCTCCCGGGCAGGGACCTGCGGCCACGGCCGAAATCGAGGGCGTCACCTTCCCGGCGGGTGGCGGCACACCCGAAATCGTATCGTCGCAGGAGATCGCCAGCAGCCTGCAAGTGAGTGCGCCGTCGCTGATCGTCGCCCCGCCCCAGGCGACCGCGCCGGCCCAGCCTGTGGCCGGCGTGACCCCGGTCGCCGCCCCGCCGCCACCTCCGCCCGTCGTGCCGCTGCCCGACCGGGGAACCTACGGCGTCGAACTCGCCAGGGGGCCGAACATCGAGGCCATCCGCCTCAGCTGGGACCTCCTCAACGAACGCCACTCCCAATTGTTCCAGGGACTGGGAACCCGCTATCTCGCCTCGAACAACGGCGGCGCCAATCCTTATCGGCTGATCGCCGGGCCGTTCCGCAACAAGACCGAGGCGGTCAACCTCTGCGCACGCCTCGCGACCGTGAGCCTCGCCTGCCGGCCGACCGCCTTCGGCGGCTCTCTGCTCTGATCGTCGGGACAACCGCTGGCACGTCCGGACCACCCGAACGAGAACCGGTGCGGGCCATCACGCGTTCGCACGACTTCGTTCGGATCCCGTCACACCCGCGCGCGAGGCTCGCCGCACTTTCGTGCCTCTGCTAGGCTCATCTGCGGAGGCAGAACAGGCCGGCCAGCAGGGGAACGAGCAGACCGTGACGGAGCAGCGCAAGGATTTCCCGGAGTTCTACGTGACTTCGCCGCAACCGTGCCCCTACCTGCCGGGCCGGCTCGAGCGCAAGCTGTTCACGCATCTCAACCGGGACAAGTCGCCCGCCGTGGTCGACCGCCTGTTGCGCGGCGGCTTTCGCCGCTCCCTGAACATCGCTTACGTGCCCTACTGCGAAGGCTGCAACGCCTGCACGTCGGTGCGGGTCCCTGTCGACCGGTTCGAGCCGACGCGGAACCAGCGCCGCACCTTGCGCGCCAACGCTTCGCTGGTCGCAACCCGCCTGCCCAACCGGCCGACCAGCGAGCAATACGATCTCTTTCGCGACTACATCGACGTCCGGCACGGCGACGGCGGCATGGCGGACATGAGCGTGCTCGACTACCACCTGATGGTCTCGGACACGAGCGTGGACACCGGCCTCACCGAGTACCGTGAGCGCGCGAGCGAGCAACCGGGCCGGGGTGCCAACAGACGCGGCCGGCTCGTGGCTTGCGCCCTCACCGATACGCTGAGCGATGGCATTTCCCTCGTTTACAGCTTCTTCGATCCCGCCCTCGCCAGCCGCAGCCTCGGGCGCTACATCATCCTCGAGCACATCGCCTTCGCGCGCTCCAAGGGCCTGCCGTACGTCTATCTCGGCTACTGGATCGCGGGCTCACGCAAGATGACCTACAAGGCCGAATACCTTCCGCAGGAGCACCTGACGCAGCAGGGCTGGCAGGAGGTGACCCCGCGCGTCGAGGAAGCGTCGGCGCGCTGACCCGCGCGTCGAGCCCTCACGGCCCCATCCACGAGATCTGGCAGATTTCAGCGGACCGGTTCTCGAAGTTCCAGACCCGCCCGAAATCCCGGACACGGCCCTTCAGCGCCCGCGCGACGACCACGTCCGGCCCCATCCAGTACTCCGTGTTGCGCACCATGACCTCGGCCTCGGGATCGGCGCCCTTGATCGGCTCGACGGCGCCCTGGATCACCTTGGGGACATTGATCATCCGCACCTTGCCCTCGGTCACGTACTCGACGGTTTCCCGCCGGGCGCCGAGGAAATTGCCGACCAGCAGCTTGAAGAGCCCGGTCGTCCCCCGCGCCTTGCCCCCGAAGATCGCAAGCAGTGCATCGAACGCCTTGTCACTGGCGCGCTCGTCGATGTAGGCCGCCACCGTCCAGTTGCCGTCCCCCATCTTACCCGGGATGTCGAGCAGCAAGGCGACGTTGAGCCCCGAGAGCGAGGTGCGCCCCCACTTGCCTTCATCGATCCGCACCGCGAGCCAGGCATGGCAGAACCCCTCGCTCGGCTTTGCCTGACCGAGAGAGACGACGCACGGGCAAAAGACGTCGCAGCTACAGTTGAGCGCCAGCTCCCCCTTGATCGACCAGGCCGGAATCTCGCCCGCCTTCTTGTCCGCCATCCTTTTTTGCTCCCCGTCCTGTCAAATCATCCGCACGCCGCAACCCATGGAACGAACCTAGTAGGCGAGTGCGCCACCCGCAATCGCAAAGGCCAGCGCGATGAGCACGACGCCGAAGGCGCGCCCCCAGCGCTCGGCATGGGGCAGCGTCTTTTCGGCGACGAAATAGATCGTCAGCAGCGCCATCCACCAGACGTTCATGGCGCCGAGCACGAACATCAGCCCCATCAGCCCGATGCAGCAGCCGAGGCAATAGACCCCATGACGAAGGCCGAGCGCGAGCGCTCCGGCGTTGCCCTCCCGCCAGTGCGCCAGGAGGAAGGTGAGCGGATGTCGGCACTTGGTGAGGCAGGCCGCCTTGAGCGGCGTCAGCTGATAGAGACCGGCCACGAGCATCAGGGCGGCGGCGGCCAGCGGCCCGGCGAGGGTGCCCGCACGCGAGAATCCGGGCATCTCGGCCGCGAGCAGTTGGAGCGCGGCGAGCGCGAACGAAACCACCCCCCAGACCGCCAGATAGCCGGCGATGAAGAGGGTGAGCCGCAGGGCGAGCTGGAACCCTGCGGTTTCGCGCGCAACGAGCCGCGCATAGCTCGCCAGCACCGGCGCCATGGCGGGCAGCATCATCGCCGCCATCATCAGCGCCCACATCACCGTGAGACCGGCGAGGCTGCCCATACCCGAGGCGTGCGCGTGCGAATCCGGACCCGGCAAGTCCACACGCGTGCCGATCGCCTCCAGCAGCACGGCGATCGGCTCCGGCAACCCCCGCTCCATGCCCGAGAACATCAACAGCCAGAGCGCGGCCGAACTCGCCAGCACCATCGCGAAAGCGATCGCGCGGCCATCGTCGAGGTAGCGAAAGCGGGAGCCCGAGGTGTCGTTCATGGTGTTCGCCCGGCTGGGGTTCGGGACGCCGGCACCCCGCAACCCACGCAATAATGGTATCGTCTCAACTCGACAGCGGTCCGCCCGCCGCCCGCCAAGCCGCGAGACCGCCGGAAATGTGCGCCGCACCGGCCAGGCCGGCATCCTCGGCCGCCTGCACCGCCATCGCCGAGCGCTCACCGAACGCGCAGTAGAAGACGAGGCGACGGTCGCGCCCGAGCATGGCGAGAACACCGCCTGGAGCGATGCTCTCGGGCAGTTGCTGGTAGGGCAGATGCAGCGCCCCGGGGATGGCGCCAGTGCGCGCCCGCTCGCCCTGCTCGCGAAGATCCACCAACGCGACATCCCCCCGCTCGACCAATCCGATGGCCTCGCGCGCATCGATGGCGAGGCCGCGGCTGGCAACGTCCTCCTGCGCCAGCCCGACGCGCATGTTCGCCGGTATCGCCACGTCCATCATCTTGGGGTTCGGCAGATTGAGACTGGCCATCAATTCGACGTACGCATCGACCGAGGGCACCTGGAGGCGCGGATTGCAGCGGCGCTCCTCGCCGATCGTGCTGACGGTATCGCCCTTGTAGTCGTGCGCCGGATAGACGAGCGTCTGCTCCGGCAGGCGCAACAGGCGATTGAAGAGCGAATCGTACTGCGCCCGCGCATCGCCGTTCTGGAAGTCCGTGCGCCCGGTACCGCGGATCAGCAGCGTATCGCCGGTGAAAACGCGATCGGGCATCGTGAAGGAGTAGGAATCGTCCGTATGCCCGGGCGTGTAGATGACGCCGAGGCGGATGCCGTCGATATCGATGCTGTCACCGTCCGCAACCCGCATCGAGACGACATCTGCCTTGGTCTGTTCACCCATCACGGTGATGCAGCGGGTCTGATCGCGCAGCGCCCCGAGCCCGGTGACGTGGTCCGCATGCATGTGCGTGTCGATCGCCTTGACGAGACGCAGGTCGAGATCGCGCAACAGGTGTATGTAGCGGTCGACCTTCTCCAGCACGGGATCGATGATGAGCGCCTCCGCCCCCCGCCGGCTGGCGATGAGGTAGCTGTAGGTGCCGGAGGTCTGATCGAAGAGCTGCCGGAAGATCATGGCGGGCCTCCTCTGGAAGGTGGTGACGTCGGCCGGCGCCCGCCTGTGGCCGGGCGTGCGATCGCGGCCCAATCAACCACCCGCGCCGGCCGCGCGCAACCTGCCGCGTGGGATCACCGTTTCACGAGGGGGCGGCGCCCGTTGCATCCGGGGATCGCCACATCACGGCTCCCGGGCGCGGTGCAGCGTGGAGCAAAGCGGAACGGTGCGCCGCAGACCCGGGACCGCCCGCGTTCAGCTCCCTTCATGGCGACCCCGGATCAGCGGGGCACCACTTCGTGCTGCACCGCATCCGGGGATCGTGGGGATGGCGCGCCGCATTCGGGGATCGTCACATCACGCGTCCCGGAGAAGGCGGGCAAGGCCCGCCGCACATCCGGGACCCAGGAGAGGAGCCCGAAGGGCCGTGTCCCTGGAGGGCGCGCCGCTCAGCCGAAGGCCGGGCCGAAGGTGCCGGAACGCGGAAAACCGCGCGGAACCGGCTGGCCGGCCGAGGCGCGGGCGCCGGACCATTCATCGGCGTTGCTCATGCCCTGGCGGCGGCCGGCGGGATCGGTCCAGAAAAGCCCCTCGCGCATCGAAAAGACGCGCGCATCGAGGAGCGTCGTCTTGTTGAGGCGCATGAGGCGGATGCCCTTACCGCGCGTCATCTCGTTGATCTCGGAGAGCGGGAAAACCAGCATCTGCCGCTTCTCGCTGACCACCGCGACACTGTCCCCCTCGGCGGGGACGCAAATGCACGCTTCGTCGGGCTCGGTGACGTTCAGCACCTGGCGCCCCTTGCGCGTCATGGCGATCAACTCGTCTTCCGGCACCACGAATCCGTTGCCGCCGCTCGAGGCCACAAGCAGCTTGCGCCCCGGCACATGCGCAAAGAGTTCGACCGTCTCGTGGTTCTCCTCGAGGTCGATCATGAGGCGCACCGGTTCGCCATGGCCACGCCCGCCGGGCAGTTTGTCGGCCGCGAGAGTGAAGAATTTCCCGTTCGTCGTCATCAGCAGGAGCTTGTCGGTGGTCTGCGCCCTGACCACGCGCTTCAGCTTGTCGCCCTCCTTGAACGGCACCTTGGAGAGATCGTCGATGTGCCCTTTCATAGCCCGGATCCAGCCCTTTTCCGAGAGGATCACGGTCACCGGCTCGCGCTCGATCATCGCCTCGGCGAGATCGACCTCGATCTCCGGCGCCTCGCCATAGGAGGTCCGCCGGCGCCCGAGCGGCGTCGACTTGCCGAAGCTCTCACGCGTTGTCTCGACCTCGTCGGCGATGCGCGACCACTGCTTCTTGTCCGATCCGAGCAGGTCGATCAGTTCGGCGCGCTCCTTGGAGAGGCGATCGTGCTCGCCCCTGATCTCGATCTCCTGGAGCTTGTTGAGGGCCCGAAGGCGCATCTCGAGGATCGCGTTGGTCTGCACCTCGGTGAGCCCGAAGCGCGCCATCAACTCGTCCTTGGGCCGATCCTCGAAGCGGATGATGCGGATCACTTCGTCGAGGTTGAGATAGGCGATGAGGTAGCCGTCGAGGACTTCGAGCCGGTTCTCGATCTTGGCGAGGCGGTGCCGCGAGCGGCGGATCAGCACTTCCTTGCGGTGGTCGAGCCACTGGCGCAGCGCCTCGGCGAGACCGAGGACGTTCGGCACGAGCCCCTTGGAAAGCACGTTCATATTGAAGGAAAAGCGCGTCTCGAGCTCGGTCAGCTTGAAGAGCGATTCCATCAGCACGACGGGATCGACCGTGCGGCTCTTGGGCTCCAGCACGAGGCGGATGTCCTCGGCCGATTCGTCGTTGACGTCGGCGAGCAGCGGCAGGCGCTTGTCCTGGAGGAGTTCGGCGATCTTCTCCACGAGCCGCGACTTCTGAACCTGATAGGGGATCTCGGTGACGACGATCACGTAGGTGCCGCGCCCAGTCTCCTCCTTTTGCCAGCGCGCACGCAGGCGAAAGCCGCCCCGCCCGGTTTCGTAGGCCTCGAGGATCGCCTCGCGGCTCTCGACCACGATCCCGCCGGTCGGGAAATCCGGTCCCGGCACGAACTGCATGAGGTCGGCCGTCGTCGCCTTCGGATGCCTGATGAGATGCAGCGCGGCGGCGCAGAGTTCATCGACGTTGTGCGGCGGGATCGACGTCGCCATGCCGACCGCGATGCCACTCGAGCCATTGGCGAGCAGGTTCGGAAAGGCCGCCGGCAGCACGACCGGCTCCTGATCGGCCCCGTCGTAGGTCGGGCGGAAATCGACCGCGTCCTCGTCGATCCCTTGGAGCAGGAGGGCCGCGACATCCGTCATGCGCGCCTCGGTGTAGCGCATGGCGGCCGGGTTATCGCCGTCGATGTTGCCGAAGTTGCCTTGCCCGTCGACCAGCGGATAGCGGACCGCGAAATCCTGAGCGAGGCGAGCGAGCGCATCGTAGATCGCCTGGTCGCCGTGCGGATGGAAGCCACCCATCACCTCGCCGACGATCTTCGCGCACTTCTTGAAGGCGGAGTCCGGATCGAGCCTCAGGTTGCGCATCGCATAGAGCAGCCGGCGATGCACGGGCTTGAGGCCGTCCCGCACGTCCGGCAGGGCGCGGTGCATGATGGTGGAGAGCGCATAGGCGAGATAGCGCTCCTCGAGCGCCTCGCGCAGCCCCACCGGCTCGTATGGCTCACCGCCGTCCGGCGGCAGAATCGGTTTATCGCTCATGGACCCGAGGTGCCATCGCACGGCAGGTCCCGCAAGGGCCCCTGGGCCACAGCCGGGCCCGGTGCAATCGGCTATTCTGACGGACACGCGACCGGCTGCGAGGCTGGTGTCGGACGTTTCCAGTCATCGGGGCTGCGGTTCCCGGCGTAGGGATTAGGGGTCATGCGAATGAGGAAGGCTGGCGTGTGAAAGACCCGGCACGACAACTGGCGAGCGACGACACCGGGGTGAGCCGTCTCGTCGAGCACCCGCAGCGCGAGAGCCTGCTCGGCGAAATGCACGCGCGCCCGTTCGATCCCGTCGTCCCGCCGAGGCACTACCTGCATTTCGCCGTCCTGAGCGGGGACGGAGACGAGGAGATGACGCGAGCGGCCCTCGCCTCGATGGCCCGGGCCCGTGGCCAGGCGTTACCCGCGCCGAACGCGAGTTTCCATCGCCTCGCCTCGGGTCCCTGGGATGTGCGCTGGGAACAGCACACCGAATTCATGACGGTTCGCCTCGGCACCCGGAAAGGGGATGGCGACAAGCTCTTCGGATCGGGCAGCATCGAGACGCTCGGCGAACTCGGGTTGCGACCCACCGGTCAACTCCTGGTCGCGACACGCCTGACAATCGTGCCGGCCGACAGTCTTCGCGTGAGTCTCGATGAGATCTTCGATCGCAGCAGTCTGTGCATCGTCGAAGCCGAGGCCGGGGCCGCCCGCGTCGCGACGGACTTTCTGGCCGATCCGACCGGGTTCACGCGCATCCTCGTTCTCGACGAGGGACTGACGGACCTCCAGGCCGGCGCCCTGGTACAACGCCTTCTCGAACTCGAAACGTACCGAACGCTGGCCCTGCTGGGACTTCCCGTCGCCCGTTCCGCCGCGCCGCTGGTGCGCGATTTCGAGCATCAACTCGCCGGGGTGACGCGGGCGATCGCGGATTCCACGGGCGTCGGCGAGAACCAGGCCCTTCTCACCCGACTGACCGACCTCGCCGCCCGTCTCGAAGCCCTTGCGGCCGAGAGCAGCTTCCGCTTCGGTGCGAGCCGCGCCTATGGCGAGCTGGTCGAAGCGCGCATCAAGGCGATCCACGAACGCCCCTATGGCACGGGGCGCACCTTCTCGGCCTTTTTTGCCCGCCGCCTCACGCCGGCGATCGCCACTTGCAACGCAATCGAGAAGCGACAGGATACGCTCTCGCGCAAGTTGCTGCGAACCGCCGAACTCTTGCGCACGCGCATCCAATTCGAGCTCGAGCGCCAGAACCGCGATCTGCTCGCCTCGATGAACCGCAGAGCACAGATGCAGCTGCGCCTTCAGCAGACCGTCGAGGGGCTGTCGATCGCGGCCGTGAGCTACTACGTCGTCGGCCTCATTGGCTACATCTCAAAGGGCTTCGAGGGCCACAAGCTGCTCGGCCTGACGGTCTCGGCCTCTCTCGTGACCGCGGTGAGCGTGCCGGTCGTGATCGCCGTGGTCTGGCTGCTGCTCCGGCGCGCGACGCGGCGCTTTCGTGGCCATGACGGACACGCCGACCGGCCGTGACATCGATGCCGGTCCCGCTTCGGGCCAGCTGCCGGATCAGTAGGCCTCGCAGGGCCAATGGCCGGGTGCCGTCAGCCCGCTCGGCAGCCGCGTCGCCGAGTTCCCGCAGGACACTTCGAGTTGCTGCTGCGTGATTCCTTTTGCGCCAGAAATGTCCGCGTCCTCGAAATGGGCGCGAAGCAGGTAGGCATGAGTGAAGTCCGCACCGGTGAGATCGGCGCCCGCGAATGTTGCCCGCGAGAGATTGGCGTACTTGAGATCGGCCTGCCGGAGGATGGCCTTCTCGAACTGCACCCGGTTGAACTGCCCCTCGGCCATGCGGGCCGCGGCGAGGTTGGCACCGGAAAGATTCGCCCGGCTGAAGTCGGATTTCTCGAGGTCGACGCGCTCGAGCCGGGCACCGCTGAGGACCGTACGGTGACCGACCGCCTTGTGCAGGCTGGCACCGGTCAGATCCACGTTCGCAAGGTCGGCCCGTGTGAGGTCGGCCCGCTCGAGGTTGGCGCCGGCAAGGTTGGTGCCCACGAGTCGGGTCGAGGCCAGCATGGTGCGCTCGAGGTTGGCGCCGCGCATGTCCTCGTTGCTCAACAGCATGCCGATCTTCTTGCAGCCCGACCAATCGATCCCGGGTGCCGGACGATCGCTGCACGAGGCGTTCGTTTGCGGCGTGCCGACGAACTGACCGACGGTGAGCGCTGCGATCGTGAGAAGAATGGCTGCTGTCCGCTTCATTGGCATGGCTCGATCCGACGTTGTTCCAATCGGCAGGCTGTCCAGGCTTCCTCCGTATCAGCGGGACCCGGTAAAGCCGGGTCCGCCTCCCCGATCATATGGAGGCACCAGAAGCTAGCAGACAATGTCGAACAACGAAGTGCTTTCGAGGCCGCCCACGGCCAAGCTGCCCTCACGACGCCGCGAGCACCTGGCGCCGGGCCTCCGGAAGCGCCATCTGGCGCGGCTCCAGCACGTCCCGCGTCAGGAAGAAGCCAGTCAGCGCCAACCCGTCACGGATGTCGTCGGCGCTCGCGGACCGGCCCGCGCCCGGCAGCAGGAACGCGGGCAACGCCAGCAGCCGGTCGGCATAGGGAGCACCGGCCGTGCGCGACACCGCTCGCCGCGAGCGCGGTGAGACGAAGGCGAGATCGTCCGTCGCCCCAGTCGCCGCGCAACTCGCAAGATCGAGCCCGACCCCGAGTTCGCCGAGCAATGCCAGCTCCCAGCGCACATAGAGCGCCGGCCAGATCTCGACCTCGTCGACGAGCGACAGCACGAACAGCGTCACCTCGAACAACTCGGGATGGGGGTCGCGCTCGGGCAGGAGACGGGCGAGCGAAGCCAGCGACTGGAGGCCCGACAGGATGACCCGGTTCTCGATGGCCCGCGCCGCATAGGCTCCGCGCAACTCGAGCGTGCAATTGCCGAGATGGTCTGCGAGTCGTGCCTTCCAGACGACGTCCACGTGATTGCCGATCTGGAGCACCGGTCGCAGCCGCCGCGAACGCCCGCCCCTGACGAGGCCGCTGCTACGGCCGTGTCGGCGGGTCAACAGATCGACCACGGCGCTCGTCTCCCCGTGCGGACGCGCCGTGAGCACGATGCCTTCGTCACGCCATTCCATCCCGGCGCCTCCTGCGCCGACCGCATCCCTGGGGTACCGCCCGGATGGCCAGCCGACGCGGCCGCGGCATCAGGACTGGCCGGTTGGCCGGCAACTGCCACGAAACTGCGAGACCAGCGGTTGACCGATGATGCCGAGGTGGCGGGAGTGCACGGCCGGCCAGTCTTCCTGCCCCGATTCGCGCTCGTAGATGGTCGTAATGTTGAGGAACCCAGCGACGGTGACCTCGATGAAGTGCTGCGCATCGAGGGCGCGCACGAGCTTCAACGGCACGCCGCCGGTCTGCGAGACGAGCACGGCCGTCTCCTTGGCTTCATCGACATTCTGGATCGTGAAGGCCAACTTGACCGGCTGACCGGCACTGAACCCGGTGAGGCCGTAGGTCCAGCTCTGGCCGTCCGCGAACTCGCAGACGAACGCACGCGGCGCGGCCTCCACGGGAATCGCCGCAACCCCGACCAGGCCGGCAACGGCCAGGACCAATCGAGCAAGTTGCATGGACAAACCTCTCCCCCAATTCCCCCTGCGAACCCGTCGTGCCCGCCCCCGCGATGGCCCGGGGCCCAGGCGGCCAGAACCGGACACGCCAGTGTGTCAGAACTGTGTTGGCATGCGGCTAGAAGGCCCGGTCCGGCGGCAATTCCCACAGGCCGATCGTGCCCTACGCGGGCCGCCCCTCGCCCGATATCAGCTCTTGAGATAGCCGAGGCTGCGGCCGAATTCGCCGCGATAGGTTTCGAGTTCAGCGGCCACCTGGCGCGGATGCAGCGGACGGCCGTAGTTGGCCATCGACAGGCGCTCGAGTTCGAGCAGGTGCCCGAGGATCGGCTCGGCGGTCTTGTGGAGCATCGCCACGGCGGCGATCGTGCGCCGGCTCATGTTGACCGGGACCTTGGGAACGACGTCGGCCAGGATCTCCTTGGCGTCGCGCGACAGATAACTGGAGAAACGCCCGAGCACCGAGATGAGCCGGATCGCGAACGTTTCCCGGAAGCGGTAACCGTGCTGCTCCATCCACTCGAAGAGTTTGTCCATCAGCAGATCCTGCAAACGCACACGCGCCGTGCGCTCGAAGTCGCGCCACTCGGCGACGACATCGAACAGTGGCTCGAGCTCCATGTCGCCGGGCGCGAATGTTGTCGAGGCCTTGACCCCGACCCGATCGAGGAAATCACGGTTGCGCATGGAGATGCGGGTCGGAAAGGTCGGCAGCATGATGCGCCCAGCCGAGCCGTGATCGAAGGCCATGCGGATCAGCTTGGAGCAGAAGAGCTCGTCATATCCCTCGAGCCGCATCGAGAAGTCGTAGAGGATGGGGCGGTTGCGGGCGAGGGCGGCACTCGCGACCTCGTGAATGGTCGTCGCGGCCGCATGGGCGAGCGCCGGATCACGATGCCGCAGCAGGACGAGGCGCGCGAGCCCCTGTTCGAGGACGTGATCGAGCGTCGCGATGACCGTACCTTCCTCGATCAGCGCTTCCACGACGCTTTCCGCGCCGTCCTTGCCGATGTGCACGATGCCGACGTGGCTGAACTGGGAATCGACATCGCCGATACGTGCGATCGCCGCGCTGTTGTGCATGCCGCCACGCATCAGCAGGACGTCACCGGACTTGAATGTGACGGCCCCTTCGCCCGCATAGCGTGGATGAATTTGGGTTTCCGTGCTGCCGCTGAAAGCACGCTTGGCAACCGGCTCGCCATCCTGCCCTTCGCGGCGGGGGGCGATGAGTTCACCCATCATATCGCCCGCGTAGCGGCAGGCGCGGAACGTGTTTCTGAGGGCCCGCTCGGCCCCGGGCGACATCAGGCCCCGTGCGTGCCAGCTCGCGATCTGGTCGCGCAGCCCCATGCGCAATGCGAACAGTTCGCCGACGTGGCGCCCCGCCGCCGCTCGCACGCGTGCGACATCGTATTTGGCCGGATTGATGTTGAGCAGGGTGCGGTAAATCTGCTCGAGGACGAATTCGGCCTCCTCGGCATCGTCGATCTCGCGGGCCGCCAGCGCCTTCACATAGGCGAAGTCCTCGTCGAAGCACGACCCCGCGCCCAAACCGCCCTGACCGTCGTTCATGTCACATCCCGCGTCTCGACCCACGCCACCCGCGCCGCGTGCCACTACGGCACCGCCAGCGCGCGCTTTCGGCGTATATCATCAGTTGGTCGGGAAATGTGACGGTGCGGGCAACGCGGGCGGAATGCATCACCGGATGTCGTCCGGCGTTGCACACCGCGCCGATCGCGGCCCCCATTCGAGGTGCGGTCCGCCGTGCCGGGCGGGCCGCCGCGCTTCGAACGCCGGCCTCAGGCGGCCGCCAGCAGCTCCGAGAGCGCCGGATCGATCTGCGGACACTCCTGCTTGATGAAGCGCAGCAACGCCCGCTCGTTCTCGTGCAGGACACCGTCTCGTCCGATGCGGGCGGCGAGCCAGGACGCTTCGAGCGACGTGACCTCCTCGGCGAGTAGGATCTGACGGCGCTGCTCGGTAAGGCGCTCCAGCGCCCGCTCCTCGGCGGACTGCTCGCGGTATTTCTCCCAGACGGCGCGAAAGCCGCCGGAGAACATGCTGCCGAGGAAATCGCTGACCGAGCCACGTTCCTCCAGCCACTCTTCGAGGCGCAACGCCTCCTCGCGGGTCGGCGGCGCGTAGCCGGCCGCCGCCATCAGGTGATTGGCGACCGCCTTGACGAAGAGGTCCGACCAGGAGGGATGGTTTTCCGCTTCTCGGGTCGCATCGTTGATGTCGAAGAGAATCTCGGCTTCTGCGCGCGTGATGGCGATGTTGCCGTCACCGCCCGCGGCATAGAGGATCCGCCGGATGAGATCGACCTCGGCCGCCCCGATCACGCCGGGTTCGAGCCCGCGCCCGTCGGCAAGCGGTCCGCTGACGCCGAGGACCGCGTCCTTGACCTGTGCGAGCGCGAAGCGGGTCAGCCTCTCGGGAACCCAGCGCGCCGCATCCGCGATCGAGATCACCAGTTCGAGTTCGCTCGCGGTGCGCACCTGCCCGTCCGCAGTGATGCGCGCGATCAGCCAGTCCGCATTCTCAGCGCTCACGTATCCGGCCGGTGCCACCTGGTGCACCGTGAAATCGGTCAGCGCCTCGATGAAGAATGGTGCCCAGCTCGGATCACGCTCGTCGGCGGTGGCCTCGATGTCCAGCAGCGCCTCGGCCTCCGTGACCGAGATCGCGCCGTCCTCGTAGAAGGCGCGCCGCAGCGCCAGCACGTCGCCGGCGCTCACCGCACCCTGCGCACGGATCCCGGCGATCACCGCTTCCGACCTGTTGCCCATGATCGTTCCCCCTTTCGGCGACGGGCCTCGTGCTCCCGCCCCGGCCAGACGGCCGCTTTCCGCGAATTTGACTCTCGCGGCTTAACAATCAGCTAACCCTGTCCGCACCCGTCCCGACGTTTCCCATAAACCCTCTTTCAATTCGTTTTCTCTAGGAATGCCATCGAGTTGTGCGTTCGGAGGAAACGCCTTGCCCACGCTTGACCTGGAACGGCCGCAGGCCCCGCTCGGGCAATTGCGCTATCGCTGCGGTGCTTGTGGCGAGATCCATCGGGGCTTGCCCGACGTCTCGTTCGCCGCCCCGCTCGCCTATTACGCCCTGCCGCAGCACGAGCGCCTCGCCCGTGCCGTTCTATCGCGCGACGCGTGCGTGCTCGACGACCGGGACTATTTCCTCCGGGCCCGCCTTTCGGTGCCCGTCGAGGGCACCGCACAGCGGTTTGGCTGGCTCGTCTGGTGCCTCGTCGGCGAAAGCGAATTCTGGCCCCATTGGCAGGCGCGACACGATGCCGTCGAGGGGACACGGCGTGTCGCCGGAGCCCTTGCCAACCGGCTGCCCGGCTTTCCCGACACCATCGGTCTTTCCGGCCAGCTCGAGGCCGAAGGCGGCGGCCGGCTTCCGGTGCTCAGGCTCGAGGCCTGCCCTCACCCCCTCGCCATGGCTCAGGACCACGGTCTCGCCGGGACCGAGGCCCTCGGCTTCGCCCAGGAGGCGGGCGCACGCCTTGTGATCGGCTGAATCAACTGGCACTCTTGCGGTCATCGTCGATCGGGCCCCGGCCGAAGCGCCTCTGATCGCTCCATTGTGACGACGGGCACAGGGCGCCCGGGGCTGCGCCATCTTGCAAAGTCGGGCGCGCCCTCCGACGTTCAATCGGGTGCGCGCGGGAGTGACGGCCGGCGCGAGTCCAAGGAGATTGCAGAGCACGACCATGAACCGCGTCGTCTGGCTGGTGATGCTGAGCCTGATCGTCTTCTTTGCCGATCGCGCCTACGACAAGATGGCGGCGGACGCCGGCTCGCTCGATGTGCGCATCGAAAAGAGCGAACCCGGCACCGTCGTGCTGAAATGGCGCGGCCCCATCGAGCATCCGATGGCCAGCGAAATCGCCGAGGCTTTCAATGCCAATCGCGATCACGCCGACCGCTTCCTCCTGGTGTTGAGTTCGCCTGGCGGCCTCCTCAGCCATGGCAACGACGTGATCCGGCTGCTCGAGACGATCAAGAAGACGCACCGTCTCGACACCGCCGTCGACGACGATGACAACTGCGCTTCCATGTGCGTGCCGATCTACCTGCGCGGCCAGACCCGTTTCGCCGGGCCCGAGAGCCGCTGGATGTTCCATCAGGTGAGCGTTCGCGAGGCGATCAGCGACAAGGAGAAGGGCATTTCCGATCTCCAGCGCAGCATGATCACCGACGAGTTCTTCAACCGCTATTTCCGCCCCGTCGGCGTTCCCTCGAGCTGGGTCGATCAGATGCGCAAGCGTGTCGGCGGTGGCGACGTATGGCTCGACGGCCGCGATCTGGCATCCGACGGCTCCGGCATCATCACGCAGCTCAACTGAGATACCGGCGGTCACAAGGACCGCGCGCGCCAGCCGACCGGATGGGGAGAAGATTTTGCGGTTCTTCGTCGATGCCGATGCCTGTCCGGTCAAGGACGAGGCCCTGCGGGTCGCCGCGCGACATGGCGCCGAGATTTCCTATGTCGCCAACGCCTGGATGCGCCTTCCGGCGAGCCCGCTGGTTCGCCGTGTGATCGTCGGTGGCGCGCTCGATGCAGTCGACGACTGGATCGCCGAGCATGCGGGCTCCGGTGACATCGTGGTGACCGCGGACATCGCCCTTGCAGCACGCGTTCTGGAGCGCAGCGCCAAGGTGGTTGGCCCTGACGGGCGCCCCTTCACCACCGACAGCATCGGCATGGCCATGGCCATGCGCTCGCTGATGGCGGACCTCCGGGCCGGTGGCGAGAACATGGGCGGCCCGGCGGCCTTCTCGGCACGCAGCCGCTCTCGCTTCCTCGAGGCACTCGAGCAGGCCGTCCAGGACATCAAGCGCGGGCGCTGAACCCGCGCGCCCGCCCCTATGTCCGCCGCGCTGCCTATTTCGGACAGATGCGCGAGTTGGCCCTGCAGGTGACGCCGAGGCCCGTGCCCGACTTGCACTTGTATTTCGTCGTGATCTTGTAGCCGGGTGTCTGCCCCGTGGTCATCCACGACGCCCAGGTGCCCCAGCTGAACGACTGCAGGATCGCCTCGAAGGCCTGGAATTTGGCCCCCTCGACGTCGCCGCCCGTGCCCTCGGAGGCTTTGTTGAAACAGGCCGCACCGGCGCTACCCGGTGCCGCCGCCACGAGAACGACCGCCAGGGCGGCGCATGTCACGGTAGCTTTCCTCATGGCGATCTCCTCGTCGTTGGCCAAATCAGTGCCTGCGACTATGCGCAAGCAGTGTTTCCCGGCAAATGGGGAATCTATTCTCCGTGACGCTTTCTGTGGACGTGAAGCAAGCCCGCCGCAGCCGTCCCTATCGGCGTCGCACCACGGCGACCGCCAGCCCCGCGAGAACCACGCCGCAGCCGATGAGTTCCAGCGCACTCAGCCGCTCGCCGGAAAGAAGAGCCGAGAGCGTGATGCCGAACACCGGCACCAGCAGGAAGAACGGGGCGACGCTCGAGGCCGGGTGGGTCGAGAGCAGCCTGGCGAGGATGGCATAGGCGAGGATGGACGCTGGCACAGCCGAAAACGCAACCGCCCCGACGGTGACCCACGTGGCGCCCGCCACGAGGCTGGCGAGCGAACCGTCACCTTCGAAGGCGAGCGAGAGGGCGAGCAGTGGCAGCGGCGCCGAGAGGCTCATCCAGACCACCACCCCGACCATGTCCACGCCCTTGAGGCGCTTGAGCAGAAGGTTGCCGGTCGCCGCACAGCCCGCCGCGCACCCCATCAGCCCGAAGGCCATCAACGATCCCGGTCCGGAGCGGGCGGCAACGAGCAGAGCCAGACCGATGACGAGCAGCACGAGGCCGACGGCCTGGGGCCGTCGCAACGGTTCGCCGAACAGCAGCACACCCGCCGCCATGATCAGGATCGCCTGCGTGTGGATCAGCAGCGAGGCGAGCCCCAACGGCATGCCGAGGCTTATGGATACGAACATGAAGCCGAATTGCCCCCCGCCGAGCAACAGCCCGAGGAGCCCGAGCATGCCCCAGCCGACCGCCGGCCGGGGCACGACGACGATGAAGAGGCTGGTCGCAGCGAACCGGAGCATGGCGAAAAAGAGCGGCGGCGTTTCCTCGAGTGCCGCCCCGTTGATCGGGAACGTGAGCGCCCAGAGAAATGCCGCGAGCACGGCGAGGAGACGGTCCCGCGTACTCATCGAATGCCATGTCCCGCGAGGGGCCGGGCGCTCACGAGCATATCGACCAGGCGAGACGGTCGCGGTGCGGATCGGCGAGCAGTCGGCTCGCCGTGCCGGACATCAGCACGATAGTTGCACGCACGCCGGCCGCCACCGCGACGACGCCCGGAAAGAGCACCGCCAAGGAGAGGAAAACGTCCACCGTCACGCGCGCCCCCATGCCATCCGCGCCTCGCAGGGCGCCGGGCTGGCATAAACTGGCGAACACCGTCTGGCGAGTGGGAACGCGGCAACCATTCCGAACTGCAAATGTGCGGGCTCCGGCCCACTCTGCCGCGTCAGGCGAACCAACCCGCCACCAGGAGGGCAAGCGCAACCAGCGCACCGAGTGGCGGCACCCACCCCGGAACCACCATCGTGCCGGCAGGTGCGGGCTCCCCGCGCTGCTTGATGAGCACGAGCGAGAGATTGACCAGGGTGAAGATCATCAGCGTGATCGAGGAGGTCACCTCGGCGAGCCGCTCCAGGGGAAAGAGGAGCGCGAGAGCCAGGATGACGGCGACAATGAGCGCCGTCGCCCTCAGCGGTGTACGCGTGCGGGCATGGACCTTGGCGAGTGCGGAGGGCAGGCTCGCCTGGTCCGCAAGGCCGTAGATCACGCGCGATGCCATGATCATCTGGACGATCACGCCGTTGAGCGTGGCGACGATCGCGATCGAGGTGATGACCAGCGGCGGCAAACCGGTGGTCCGCTCGAAGACCAGGCTGAGCGGCGCCGGTGTCGCGGCGAGGTCGTCGGGTGCGACCGCGAGCACCGCGATCGTCACGACCAACACGTAGAGAACCGTCGAAATGCCGAGCGTCAGGAAGATGGCGAGCGGCATCGTGCGCTCGGGGCGCTCGACCTCCTCGGCGATGTTCACCAAATCCTCGAAGCCGATGAATGCAAAGAAGGCAAGGAGACCCGCGCCCAGGATGCCGGACCAGACAGCAGCCTCGAACGGCGGCGCCAGCAACTGCTCCAAACCGACCTCCGGCCGCGTCCCGCCCCAGATGCCACCGGCGATGATGAAGAGCAGTCCGGCCACTTCGAGCAGCGTCAAGAAGCCGGCGAAGGCGACCGACTCGAGGATGCCAACCGAGGCGATCAAGCCCATGGCGAGGATCACCAGCAGCACCAGGACAGTATGGGGCAAATCCGTGATCTCGGCGATATAGCCGACCGACCCCAGCGCGATGGCCGCCGCCGAAACGCACCCGACAGTCACCACCGCGAGCCCGACGAGCAGCGAAAGGCGCCGCGAGCCGAACCCCGCCCGTACGTACGCCGCCTCCCCCGCGCTGACAGGATGCCGCCCTGACAGCTCGGCGAAAGAGGCCGCCGACAGCAGCATGGCGAGGGCCGCGACGACGAACGAGATCGGCGCATAGAGCCCGGCGCGTGCGGCGGTCGCCCCGATCAGAACATAGATGCCGGCGCCGATCGTAACCCCGAGGCCGTAGAGCACGACGAGCGGCAACGTCAGCGCGCGCTCGAGGCGTGGTCCCCCTTCGACGTCGGTCCCGGAACGCCTGATGCTCATCTCGCCCTCCATCGCGCTCAATCTGGCGCATCGCGTCGGCCATGCCTTGACGAAGGTCAATTTCCGGCGCGGAGCGACGGAAATCATCGGTCGGCGCGTTGTCCGTTCGCCCGACCGCTTGCCGGCCGAGCATTGCTCGCCCGGCGCGGACCGTCAGGAACGACCTATGCGAGTCCCTCTTGACAGCGCGCGACGACCTCACAATCTATGTGTATGTGAATTACATTTACATTCGCACCGTAGCAGGAGAAGTGGAGGATGAACGGCATCGTCGACAAGCTGGACGAGTGGGGTCGCCCAGCGTGGATCACCTTGATGGTGATCGGTTTCATCGTTTTCTGGCCGATTGGACTTGCGATCCTCGGCTACATGATCTGGAGCGGAAGAATGGGCAAGGCAGGTTGTGGCAGGTTCAGGGGCTGGGGTCGGCGCGCCGAGCGGGCGATGAGCTTTTCGGGCTCGAGCGGAAATGCGGCGTTCGATGAATATCGCGACGACACATTGCGCCGCCTCGAAGAGGAGCAGCGCGAGTTCACGGGCTTCCTCGAGCGCCTGCGCCGGGCCAAGGACAAGGTGGAATTCGACCAGTTCATGGCCGAGCGGCGCGCGGGCGCACGCTTCACCGAGCCGACCGCCGACAATGAACGGCGTGACCCGGGCCGCGAAGGCGGTGCCGAGCGCTCCGGCCCGACCGGACCCGTTGGCCCGGTTCCGAGCCCGGCCTACTGAAGTCGGACGATCGCGGTCGGCGGGATGGAGCGATCATTCCGCCGCCCGGCCACACGAGCGATACGTGCGGCGCCCGCTTCACGCCTCGGCGCCGCAACCTCACTCCGCCGCTTGCGCCCGGCCAGGCGGGACCACCTCGTAACCCGGCTCTTCCGGTTCGTCGTCGACCATCTCGGCGGGAAAACCGGGCGCCAGGATGGAAAGACCTGTCGCCTCTTCCAACCGGCGAATGACGTCGTCCGAGTTGGCTCGGACGCCGTAGCGGGCCGATGCGTCCTTGAAGATGGAAATCATCAGCGGGCTGATCTCGAGCGGCACCCGGTTGCGGTCGGCGATCGTCTGGAACAGCCCGATGTCCTTGAGCACGAGGTCCATCGTGAAATCGATGTCTCGGCAGCCGTTGAGGATCATCTGGCTTTCCGTCTCGTGCACGAAGGAGTTGCCGGACGAAATCTTGATCGCTTCGTAAGTGGTGTTGAGATCGAGCCCGGCCGCCTTCATGACGGTGAGCGCCTCGCAGAGCGTCAGGAGATTGGCGGTTGCCAGGTAGTTGGTCATGACCTTGAGGATCGAGGCCGAGCCGATTTCGCCCGTGTGCAGCACACGCCGCCCGAGTATGGTCAGCAGCGGCATGAGCCGCTCGAATGTGGCACGAGGGCTACCGACAAAGATCGAGATGTTGCCGGTCGCGGCCCGGTGACAGCCGCCCGAGACCGGGCACTCGGCGGCCTCGCCACCGGTCTTTGCGACCAGCGCCGCGAGCCGGCGGATTTCCGCTTCGTCGGTGGTGGACATCTCCATCCAGACCTTGCCCGGCCCCATGCCCTCGATGAGGCCGTCGGCCCCTTCGACGACGGCTGCCGAGGCCGCCGGGGATGGCAGGCACGTGATGACGACGTCGCAGGCCTGCATCATCGCGCGCGGGCTTTCGCCCCACTTGGCCCCCTTTGTGAGCAACGGCTCCGCCGCCTTGCGCTCGAGGTCGCGGACAGTCAGATCCACCCCGTTGCGCAGGAGACTGCCGGCCAGCTTGGAGCCGACGTTACCCAGTCCGATGAAGCCGACCCGCAGGCCCATGTCGTTTCCTCCGTCCCCGTCGATCAATCGTGGCTGGGCAGTCTTCTAGCCGCACGCCGGCTTCGCTGCTGTGCCGGCTGCGACGCCCGGCGCCAAAGCCACGACGCCGTTGCATGGCTGGATGGCACCGTTCGCAACGCCGCATCCACCCACAGGTCGCGTACGGAGCTTTCATCGATTCCACCGATGGTTGCCGCACCGCAACACCCTTTGCGCTGCAGCGCAGCGAAGGATTTTCTTGCAACTGTTGCAGAAATTCGTACGCTTCTGGCCAAGACCGACGTCGAAGCCGGCACATCCCAGGAGGCACAGATCATGCAACTTGAAGTCAAGCTCGCGACCATAGCTGCGCTCCTCTCGATGGGTTTCATCGCTGCGATTGTTCTTGGTATGCTCTGACGAGTACGTCGGGCTCACTTGTTCGCAGGCGTCGAAGTATCGAAATCAATTGACTGCACATAACGACCTGACCACTGGGCGACACATCGCGTGTGAGATGTGGCGTCCGGTGCGGGGTATGGTGTTTGCTCGCACTGCAATGCGGACCCGGCATCGAGTGCGGCGCCCAACCTCGCAAGCGCCGCGCCCCGACGCCGCAGGGTCACGCGCGACGCTGCGGCGCGCGCACGATCCGGAACCCCAGGGCTTGAATCGCCTTCAATGTCTCGAGCGCCGTGCGCCGATCGTAGTCCTTTTCGCTTTCGGTGAGATCCGCGTAGGCGACGAGCCCGGGATGGGTCTTGGCGGCATCGTCACGGCGCGGGCCGTAGCGCCAGCCCTCCGAAATGCGCTGTGCCGCCCAATTGTCGTGTGTGCTCTCGGCAAGCCGTTCGGTGAGTTCGGCGAGCGCCGGACGCAGTGTCACGCCCGACGTGTCGATGGGCGCGGGCACATAGTCGGAGCGACGCGATGGCGAGGCGGATGCCGTGCGCCGCTTCGGGCCAGGTTTCGCCGCCATGCTCGCCACCCCCTATCCCGGCCTGTCGATCCGCGCACCCGGCAGCGAATCAACTCTCGTTCGACGGGCAGATACCCATTGCGGCAAGGCGTCGCTTGAGGGCTGCGGCCGCATCGCAGAGGCGCTCCGGGTCGGGTGAGCGCAGAACCAGATTGGTGCAATACCGACCGTCGTCGACGTAGGGGTAGCTGCCCATCGGAACATCGGGAAAGTGCGACTGGGTTTCCCGCAGGGGAGCCGCCACGGCGCTCTCGGGGTGGCGCACGTCGAGCGTGAGCGAGCGCATCGGCCGCCCCTTGCGCAAGCGCGGAACGACACCCGCCAGCATCGCCTGCATGATGTTGGGAACGCCCGCCAAGACGATGACGTTCGCGACCATGAAACCGGGTGCGATCGAGACCGGATTGTCGATGAGTTCGGCCCCGGCCGGAATGCGCGCCATCCGCAATCGTGCCTCGGTCAGCTCCATGCCCCGGGCTTCATAGTAGGGTTGCATGAGCGCGAGCGCGCGCGGATCCACGTCGATCGCGAGGTTGAACGCCCGTGCGATGGCATCGGCCGTGATGTCGTCGTGGGTCGGCCCGATGCCGCCGGTGGTGAAGACGTAGTCGTAGCTGCCGCGAAGCGCATCGACGGCCGCGATGATCCGTTCGGCGACATCGGCGACGACCCGCACTTCTTCGAGCCGGATCCCCGCCTCGTTGAGCACCTCGGCCACGTGGCCGATGTTCTTGTCCTTGGTGCGACCGGAGAGGATTTCATCGCCGATCACGAGGAGGGCGGCGGTCACGATGTCGCTCATGGCAGAAGCCCCCCACTCGCCACAGAAGCCGGGCGGTGCATGCCCTTGCCGAGGGCGATCCGGCCGGCCATAAGCACGGCATGCGGTTCGAAACACCCCTCGTGCGTGGCACGCTCATCAAACGATATAAACGCTTCCTCGCCGATGTGGAACTCGACAGCGGCGAGGTGGTGACGGCAAGCGTGCCCAATACCGGGTCCATGCTCGGCCTAAAGGAGCCGGGGCTCGCCGTCTGGCTCTCGGTTTCCGACAGCGCGACACGCAAATACCGCCATACCTGGGAACTGGTGGAGCTTGCCGGGCGCCGGCCGGTCCACGTCGGCATCAACACCGGCCACCCCAATCGCCTCGTCGAGGAAGCGATCACCACCGGAACGATCACCGAGCTGGCGGGCGCAACGGCGATACGACGCGAGCAGCGCTACGGCGTGAACAGCCGGATCGATCTTCTCCTCGAGGCAGAGAACGGCGCGCTGACTTACGTCGAGGTCAAGAATGTCCACCTCTTGCGGGAAAGGGGCATCGCCGAGTTTCCCGACAGCGTCACCGAGCGCGGTGCCAAGCACCTCGGGGAACTCGCCGACATGGTCGCGGCCGGCCATCGCGCCGTGATGGTCTTTCTCATCCAACGCGGCGATTGCGATCGTATGGCGCTGGCCGGTGATATCGATCCGACCTATGCGCGCGAGTTCGCACGGGTCGCGCAAGCAGGCGTCGAAGCGCTGGCCTACGCCTGCGATGTCTCGCCCGAAGCGATCGTGGTCGCCCGCCCAGTCCCGATCATCTGTCCGACCGGCTGATATCAACGCCGGCTCGTTGCCCGGTTGCCAGCGGTCGCGATTGGCCCTACCTCTAGGGTGAAACGAGAACGGGTCCGGCCCGGAGACGCCCGCCCGGGTCGGCGGGGTGCCGGTGGACGCTGCCACGACGCCGGAGGCACGGGCGATGACAGCCACGCAAACCAGCAGCATGCGCGCGACGGAGGGCGGCATCCTGCTCCACGACGCCGCTGCCTTCGAAGGCATGCGCAAGGCCGGTCGTCTGGCAGCGGCGGCACTCGACATGCTCGTCGAGCACATCCGCCCGGGCGTCTCGACCGATAACATCGACGATCTCATCGTCGCCTTCGCCCTGGAACATGGTGCGGTCCCCGCGACCATGAACTACCGCGGCTACAAGCGCTCCTGCTGCACCTCCGTCAACCACGTCGTCTGCCATGGCATCCCGTCGCCCAAACCGTTGAAGGAGGGCGACATCATCAACATCGACGTCACCCTGATCGTCGACGGCTGGCACGGCGACACCAGCCGGATGTATGCGGTCGGCGAAGTATCGCGACGCAGCGAACGGTTGATGGAGGTCACCTACGAGTGCCTCATGCTGGGCATCGAGGCGGTCAAACCCGGCAACACCACCGGCCACATCGGCGAGGCCATTCAGCGCTATGCCGAGCAGCAGCGCTGCAGTGTGGTGCGTGATTTCTGCGGCCACGGCCTCGGGCGCGTCTTCCACGATCGCCCCAACATCCTGCACTACGGCACCGGCGGCGAAGGCCCTGTGCTGAAGCCCGGCATGCTCTTCACCATCGAGCCGATGATCAATCTGGGCCGGCCGCAGGTGAAGTTTCTCGCCGACGGCTGGACGGCGGTGACACGCGACCGTTCGCTTTCGGCCCAGTTCGAGCACACGGTCGGCGTGACCGAAACCGGCTGCGAAATCTTCACGGTTTCACCAGCCGGTCTTCATCGGCCTCCCTATCGTTGAAGCATCGCCATGCGCGAGGAGGTGCAAAAGGAGCTTGGCCTCGTCGCGGAGGTCTCCCCGTCGCCCACCGCCGAACGCGCCGCCACCAAGGAGCCCCCCCTTCACGCCGGTCACCGCGAGCGCCTGCGCCACCGTTTTCGGCAAGCCGGTGCCGACGCGTTCGCCGACTACGAGTTGCTCGAGCTGCTGCTCTTTCGGATCATTCCGCGCCAGGACACCAAACCCATCGCCAAGCGGCTCATCGCGCGTTTCGGCTCCCTTGCCGAGGTGCTGAGCGCCCCCGCGAATCTGCTCTGCGAAGTCGAGGGGGTCGGCGAGACGATCGCGCTCGAGCTGAAGATCGTGCGTGCCGCAGGCTTGCGCATGGCCCGCTTGGAGGCCCGTCGCCGGCCGGTGCTGGCGTCCTGGCAGAGTGTGCTCGATTATTGTCACGCGGCGATGGCCTACGACACCCACGAACAGTTCTCGATCATTTTCCTCGACAAGAAAAACCAGGTGATCTGTGACGAGGTCCAGCAGCGCGGCACCGTCGATCACACGCCGGTGTATGTTCGCGAGGTGGTGCGGCGCGCACTCGAGCTCTCGGCGACCGCGATCATCCTCGTCCACAACCACCCTTCCGGCGATCCCAAGCCTTCGCGCGCCGACATCGAAATGACGCAGCGGATCATCGAGGCGGCCCAGACGATCGGCATCACCGTACACGACCACATCATCATCGGCCGCAACGGCCATGCCAGTCTGAAGAGCCTCGGCCACATCTGACGAGAGGTCACGCACGCCCACGGTCGGGCGGCTGGCCGACGCGCCTCAAGCGCTGAACTGCTCGAGAATGGCGAGCGCCCGGCTTTTGGCCTGGGCGCGGTCGCAGTAGCCGCTCGTCACCACCTCGAACGGCGCGCCCGGCCGCCCGAGCAGCACGGTCGGAAAGCCCTGGATGCCGGTCTGCTGCGTGATCGCGAAATCGATCTGCGTGGCATCGTGCGTCGCCTCCATCTCGAAGGCATCGAGAAAGCTCGCCCTGTCGATTTCGAGCGAGCCGGCGGCGCCAGCCAGGACCTCGGCATCCGTAAGATCGAGGTTTTCCATGTAGAAGGCGCGATGGAGCGCCTTCAGCATCGCCCCCTGGAGGTCCGGTCGCAGCCCGCGCACCGTGACCACCGCGCGGCAGGCGGGCTCCGTGTCATAGACAAAGTCGTCGCGGTCGAAGAACGCGTGATTGAAGGGCTGGCCCGTACGCTCATGCACGTGCTGCCAGTGGCCGGCGATGTAGCGCTTCTGGGCCTCGTCCATTGGCTGCGTGCTGCCGGCCCTGAGGCCTCCCATGACGTAGCGGACCCGCGCCCGCCCCGAAACCAGCGCCGAAAGCTCCTCGAAGACCGGCGAAAACCCCCAGCACCAGGAGCACATAGGATCGGCGAAGTAGATCAGTTGCACGTTCAAGATCCTCGCGTGCCGGACACACCGGCGGTATGCTGCCGACGCGACGGCAGGTGACAGCCCCGATCAGCGCGGCCGAAGCACATCCGATGCCGCCCCGCCGGCATAGGTGCCGCGAAGCACTCCATCGGGGCCGAGATCATAGATCACCGGCGTTGCGGCCCCCCAATCGACGACGAGTTGGTCGTTCCGCCACCGCCCGGTACCACGAAACACATCATTCGCGATATACCACGTAATCCTCACAAGTCCGCCGTTCTCCGTGATCACGGCGGTGCCGGTGTAGCGCGAGCCGTCGGGATTGCGCCCGCTGGACGTGTAGCGCCCGGCAAGTGCCCGGGGCGCGGAGGCCGGGGGGGCGGCATTCGCGGCTGGGGGCGCCGTGGTACCGCTCGTGGCTGGAGCGCTGGCGACCTGACCACCCGCGCCGCCCGCCTCGAGCGTGGCGAGACGCTCGCTCGCGAGGGCCGCCTGGACGGTATCGGGATAGTCGCGCACGAAGCGCTCGAGCGCAGCGCGGCTGCGGCTCTCCTTGAGGCTCTCCCAGACGGTGATCGCGTCGACCGACCGCGAGTTCCCTGCCGTGCCGGCCGGGGCGGGTGGCGTGGCAGCCGGCGCCCCCGATGCCCCCGATGCCTTGCGGTGTTCCTCGACGAGGCCGCTGATGATGGTCGAATGGCGCATGATGCGCGAGAGCGGGATGGCAAAGTTGATGCTGTCGCGCTGCGAGCCGGCGTGATGGAGGGCAACCGCCGTGCGCGTTTCGGGATCGATGACCGGCGAGCCGGAATTGCCGGGCAGCGTGTCGCAGGTATGGCGCAGCTTGCCGTCCGCGATCGCCGGAGCCCCGCTCTTGCACTGTTCGCGGCTGATCCGCTGCGCGCCCTTCAAGGGATGCCCGATGATCCAGAGCGCATAGCTTTCCGGCAGCGGATCGGGCGCGCTGAGACCGATGAGACCATACTCGGCGCTCGGATTGCCGAACACTTCGAGGAGGGAATAGTCGAGGGTGCGGTCGGTTTCGACCGGAATGGGGCTGACGGTGTAGGCCTTGGCGCCGTCCGTCACGCCCTCGACCGTGTAGCCCGCGACGAACTGCACCGCGTCGATCCGCTTGGCATTGGCACCGGGAATATCGACGATGCCGGGCACGCAGTGGTGGTTGGTCAGCAGATAGCGTTCCGAAACGATGAACGCTGTGCAGGGAAAGACCCCCGCATCCGTCAGCACGTCGAGCCGGCCGACCGCGCGCCCGAGCCGCACGAAGCTGGTCTGTGGCCCGTAACTCGAGATCAGCTCGTTGTTGTATGCGCCGATATTGGCCTCGAGCGACACGGCGCCGGCCACCGATTGGCGATCGGAGAGAACGATGCGCCCGAAGTCGCCGCGCGGCGCGGCCGGTGACGGGTCGGCGCGCCCCGGAACGGTGAATGCAATCACCACCAGCAACGAAAGGATCGCTCTCGACATACCGTCACCTCCAACGGGCGGCTCGCCCGGGCCGTCTCCACCGCCGAGCATGATGGCACTGATTCGTGAAATGCCCGTTTGCCCTCGGCGCATCGACAGGCTGGCAGGGGAACGCGGCAGCCGCACGGCAAGGCACAGCCGGCCACCAATTCTTCACCGCTCCCGCCTAATTTGTCGTCATGGCCACCCTCTACGACATCAAGCCGCGCTTCCAGGCGCTCCTTCGCCCGCTCGTGCGCCGCCTCGCCGGGGCCGGGGTGACAGCGAACGCGGTCACGCTCGCGGCCGCCCTCCTCTCGCTCGCGCACGGCGCTTGGATCCTGTTGCAGCCCGCGAACCCTTGGCCACTCCTCCTCCTGCCGGCGAGCCTCCTTGCCCGCATGGCGCTCAATGCCATCGACGGAATGCTGGCCCGTGAGCACGGCCAGGCCTCGGCGTCGGGCGCCGTGCTCAACGAACTCGGCGACCTCATCAGCGATGCCGCACTCTATCTGCCGCTTGCGCTGGTCGCGGCTTTCCATGGTCCGCTGGTCGTCGCCATTGTCGCCCTCGGGCTGACGGGCGAGACGATGGGCATTCTGGCGCAAGCGCTCGGTGGCGTACGGCGCTACGATGGCCCGCTCGGCAAATCGGACCGCGCGCTTGCCTTCGGCGCCCTCGCGCTCGTCGCCGGCTTCGGCCTGGCGGACGGAACATGGCTCGCCTGGCCGCTGGGATTGATGGCCCTTCTCGCCCTCGCAACCGTCATCAATCGGGCACGCGCGGCGGCTGCGGCCGGCGCCGCGAGCAGAGGCGGGGTGAAACGAGCCACGGACGCAGGGGAGGGAAGATGACGGGAGAGCGAATTCTCGGCCTTGCCCCGCCCGCGTTCTGGGCGCTCGCGGCAGTCTACTGCGTGCTCGTTGCAGCGAGCTTTGCCACCCTCTGGCTCGAGCGGGGCCGGCCCGCCTCGCTGCCGGCGAGCGAGTTGCGCCAGCGGGTCCGCTCCTGGTGGCTGATGGTGGGCCTCTTCACGCTCGTGGTGCTGGCTGGCCGCCTTGCGGCCATCGTGGCGATCGGCTTGGTTATCTTCCTCGCGCTCAAGGAATATCTTTCCCTGATCCCGACGCGTCGCGTCGAACGCGCGACGCTCCTCTGGGTCTATCTGACCATACCCATTCAGCTCACCTTCGCCTACCATGAGAACTACGAGCTGTTCATCGTGTTCGTTCCCGTCTGGGCTTATCTTTTCATCACCATGGCTCTCGTCCTCAGGGGCGAAACGCAGGGCTTCCTGCGCTCGGTCGGCATGATCAGCTGGGGCCTCATGATGACGGTGTTCGCCTTGAGCCACCTCGGCTTCCTGCTGGTCGCGGGCGATCGGGTCATCCCGGTGGCGGGCGGCGCCGGACTGCTCTTCTTTCTCCTCTTCATGACGCAGGCCAACGACGTCGCGCAATACGTCTGGGGCCGCAGCCTCGGGCGCCGCAAAATCCTGCCGACTGTCAGCCCCAACAAGACCTGGGAGGGTTTCCTCGGCGGCCTCGTGACGACAACGGTGCTTGCCGCCATCGCGGGACCGCTCCTCACCCCGATGCCGATCGCCTGGTCGGCGGCGGCCGGCGCCATGCTCGCAATCGCCGGCTTCCTCGGCGATGTCACCATGTCGGCACTGAAGCGCGACCTCGGCGTCAAGGACACCTCCGCCATGATCCCGGGCCACGGCGGCGTGCTCGACCGCCTCGACAGCCTGACCTTCGCAGCACCAGTGTTCACGCACGCCTATCGCTTTTTCTTCTTCCCGTGAGTTGAGCGCGATGACGAGCGGACAAGCGAACGAGGAGACGAGACCTGGCCGGCCGCGGAACCCGGCCCCGGCGCCCGCCAACCCACCCGCCGGCGGCATCCCCTCCTGGCGAAGCCGGCAACTCAAGCGCGCCTTCTTTGCCCTCTTCGTTCGCCCGCTCATCCTCCTCGTCCTCGGCATCAACATGCGCCGCCGGCACCTGCTCCCGACCCGGGGACCCGGCATCATCGTCGCCAACCACAACTCGCACCTCGACACCCTGACGCTCATGGCCCTGATGCCGCTCGGCCGGTTGCCCGAGGTGCGTCCGGTTGCGGCAGCCGACTATTTCCTAGCCAACCGCTGGCTGCGCTTCATCGCACTCGATTTGCTCGGCATCCTGCCGATCGCGCGCGGCGGCATCGTCTCCAACCCCATCGCGCTCTGCCGCGAGGCGCTCGATCGGGGTGAGTTGCTGATCCTCTTTCCCGAAGGCAGCCGCGGCGATCCCGAGCGTCTCGCCGAATTCAAGAAGGGCATTTCACTCATCGCCCGCAGCCGTCCCGACGTTCCGATCACCCCGGTTTTCCTCCATGGCCTCGGCAAGGCGCTGCCGAAGGGGTCGTTTCTGCTCGTGCCCTTCTTCTGCGATGCCTTCGTCGGCGAGCCAATCGTCTACCGCGATAGCGGCGGGCCCGACGAATTCATGGACCTCCTCGAGCGCCGGTTCCGCACGCTCGCGGCGGAGGGCAACTTCGAGCCCTGGGAGTGAAGGCCGCGGCGTTCATCTGGGGGCTGGCGGAGGCAACCCTCTTCTTCGTCGTTCCCGATGTACTGGTGAGCGCGGTGGCGGCGCGCGGCGGCCCGCGACCGGGCCTCGTTGCCGGTCTTGCCGCCGCCCTCGGCGCGGCCCTCGGTGGCCTTATCATGTGGTTGCTCGCGCACCCGGGAGTCGGTCCCGGTGCCGGCCCGGTCTTTTCGTTCCTCGATGACGCGCTGCCTGCCATCTCGGGCACCATGATCGAAGGCGTGCGCACCGCGATGGCGGGCGATGGATGGTTCGCGGCCATGCTCGCCGGCGCCTTTTCCGGCACCCCATATAAACTCTATGCGACGGCGGCAGGCGAGACCGGCCTCGCCCCACTCCTCTTCGTCGCCGTCTCCGTGCCGGCGCGGTTGCTGCGCTTCGCCCTCGTCGTCGCGCTCGCGGCGGGCTTTGCGCGCATCGCCGGCCCACGCATCGGCGAGCGATCCGTTCTCGTCGTCCTCGCGCTCTTCTGGATCGGCTTTTATGCGCTCTTCTGGTCCCTCATGCCGAACTGAGCGACCGCCCCGATGGCGGGCGATGGCACGCCATCGCCCGCTTGCGGCATCGAGATCAAACGGTCCAGAGAGCGGTGGCATTCGCCACCGTCGCCGAAACCGCGACTGCCAACAGAGCCCCCGCAATGACGAGTGCCAGATCGCCGATGACCGCTCGATTGCGCCTGAGTGTCCTCATGGCTACCCCCGCTCGAGCTGTCCGACCACGAGGAAGTTGGTGGTGCCGGAGGTCGAACCAGCATGCTGGCAGTGCCCTCGTTGCGACAAACTTCCCCGAGTGAACAAGGTAATCCGATTCGCCGACGGTGGATTGTATCGCCCGTCCACAGCTATCCAACCGCCTTCGTCGACATTCGGGAACTGTGCCCATCACGGATTTGAATCGACGATCCGGTCGCGGCATCATGCGCCATCGCTAGAGGGCAACGACCAACCGGGGGCGTGGACATGTCGAGGCGGGCAAGCAGACCGAAAAGACACGATTGCGACCGTGGCGTCGTTGGCACGGTCCGCCTCGTTGGCATCGCCCCGCTGCTGCTCTGCGTGCTTGCCTTGGCAGCATCGCCCACGCACGGCGGCGAGGCAGCGCCCACCTCTCCAGAGGCGCAAAGCGCCATCGTTCCAGGCTCCGGCGCGAGCTTCAGGGACTGCCCGCAATGCCCGGAAATGGTGGTGATCCCCGCCGGAACGTTCATGATGGGCGCGGGACCGCACGAGACCACGGCGATCCTCGGCGAATTCCCCTACGTCAAACGCCAGTGGATCGCATCCGAGACGGTCCGCCATCCGGTTACCATCGCGCGACCCCTCGCGGTCGGGAAGTTCGAGGTCACCCGCGGCCAGTTCGCGCACTTCGCCGACGAGACCGGCCATCGCGTCGAGGACAGCTGCTTCACGCACAGCGACACACCGGCGGCCTGGGGCCGGACGGAGGGCCGTTCCTTCCGCAACACCGGATACCCGCAGACCGACGACGACCCCGCCACCTGCGTCAGCTGGGGCGATGCCAAGGCCTATACCCTATGGCTGAAGAAGCTGACCGGCCACGATTACCGTCTCCTCTCGGAAGCCGAGTGGGAATATGCCGCCCGCGCCGACTCCGCGACGCGCTTTGGTTTCGGCGACGACGCGGGCGACCTTTGCCGCAACGGCAACGGCGCCGACCGGACGGGCGGCGAGAATGGCGCGCGCTGGCGCGATCCCGTTCCCTGCACCGACGGGCACTGGTTCACCGCCCCGGTCGGGAGCTTTTCTCCCAACGCCTGGGGCCTCCACGACATGCATGGCAACGTCTGGGAATGGGTAGAAGACAGCTGGCACCGCTCCTACGACGGCGCACCCGCCGATGGCGCAGCCTGGACCACCGGTGGCCACGCGCCGGCTCGCGTCGTGCGTGGTGGCTCCTGGAAGAGCCGCCCATGGAACATGCGCTCGGCCTATCGTACCGGCCTCGGGCCGCAGGAGCGAAATGGCACTGGCGGCTTTCGTGTCGCGCGCCCGATCACGCCCTAGTTCACGGCGCCGGCAGGAGCCCATGCGCCGGCTGCGACCGCGCGCGCCGTCCTATCGCATCAACTCGCGCATCGCCCCGTCGAGCCCCTCGAGCGTCAGGGGAAACATGCGCTCGTCGGTGAGCTGGCGGATCATCCGGATCGATTGCGTCCAGTCCCACTGGTCGCGCCCGACGGGATTGAGCCAGACGAGGCGCGGAAACGTCGCCGCGAGCCGCTGCATCCAGACCGCCCCCGCCTCGCGGTTCATGTATTCCACCGCCCCCCCTGGCTGGATGATTTCGTGGGGGCTCATCGAGGCATCCCCGACCAGGATCACCTTGTAGTCGGCGGGGTAGGTCCTCAGCACGTCGAACGTCGGCACGCGTTCCGACCAGCGGCGCGCATTGCTGCGCCAGACGAAATCGTAGAGACAATTGTGGAAGTAGTAGTATTCGAGGTGCTTGAATTCGGTCCGGGCGGCGGAGAACAATTCCTCGACCCCCTTGACGTGCCAGTCCATCGAGCCGCCGATGTCGAAGAACATCAGGACCTTGACCGTGTTGTGCCGCTCCGGGCGCATCTGGATGTCGAGATAGCCCTTGGAGGCGGTGCCACGGATCGTGCCGTCGAGGTCGAGTTCCTCGGCGGCCCCCTCGCGCGCGAACCGCCGCAAGCGGCGCAGCGCGATCTTGATGTTGCGCGTGCCGATCTCGACCGTGTCGTCGAGGTCGCGGAACTCGCGCTTGTCCCAGACCTTGATCGCGCGGAAGTTGCGGTTACCCTTCTGGCCGATGCGGATTCCGGCCGGGTTGTAGCCATCGGCCCCGAACGGGCTGGTGCCACCGGTGCCGATCCACTTCGAGCCGCCCTGGTGACGCCCCTTCTGCTCGGCGAGGCGCTTCTTCAGCTCCTCCATGATCTTGTCCCAGCCGCCGAGTGCCTCGATCCGCGCCTTCTCTTCTTCGCTGAGGAAACGCTCGGCGAGCGAACGCAGCCACTCCTCGGGGATCTCGCTGGTGCCTGTCTCGATCGCATCGGAGAGCGCTTCGAGGCCCTTGAAGGCATGCCCGAACACCCGGTCGAACTTGTCGAGGTGGCGCTCGTCCTTCACCAGGGCGGCGCGCGAGAGATAGTAGAAATCCTCGACGCGCTTTTCGGCGAGGTCGGCCCGCATGGCTTCCAGCAGCGTCAGGTACTCGCGCAGCGAGACCGGCACGCCAGCCGCTTTCAGCTCGAAAAAGAAGCTCGTGAACATGGCCCGGACAATAGCGCCGCGCACCGCCGCCGCAAGCCCGCGACGGCCACGGGATGCTCACGATCTCAGCGGCGGCCGGGCGCGAGCTTGCGGCTCGCCTCGATCGCGGCGGCGAGCCCCTTGGGATCGTCCGTGCCGAGCCGGCGCTTGCGCCCCTTGAGGTCGGTGATCTCGACGGCATCGAGGCCGCTCGCATTGAAGAGCCAGCCGTGCGGCGTGATCCGGATACCCCAGCCCCACCACCACTGGTTGCGCACAGGCGCTACCGACGCGATGTCCGCCAGAGGCATGCGCCAGCGCGGCCAACCGATGCCGAAGAACCAGGCGACCTCCTTGCGGTCGACCACGACCGTGAACCGGTGAAAGAGCGCCAGCAGGGCCGCACCGACGCCCATTGCAAAGAGGATCGCGCCGACGAGGATCGGCTCGATCGCACCGGCGGTTCCCATGACCATGGAACCGGCAGCGACCAATACCACCACCGCCGCCACGAGGATCAGCCATTGATGCTGCTTGAATTCCTTGCGCAAGGCTCGTTCTCCGTCGTTTGCCCGGGGCAGTCCCGGCGGCCGCCGGCGTCATGGCTGGCACATCGGGTGGCTGGAGAACCGCGGCAAGGGAGCAACCACGGTTCCGTCCGCCGACGGCGGAACCATCGCATACCAGGGTGAAGAAGCGGTTCAGAGAACGGGCGCGAGCCATCCTTGCGGCGCGGCCGGCCTTCCCGCGACCGCCTCCTGCTGCTAATTGGCGCTCTCGCCAGTCGCAAGGAGCCCGCCATGCCGACGCTCGATACCGCTTTCGTCCGCCGCCAGTTCCCGGCCTTCTCCGAACCCTCGCTCGCGGGCTGGGCGTTCTTCGAGAACGCCGGCGGTTCATATGCCTGCGGACCGGTCGTCGAGCGACTCCACCGCTTCTATCGCGAGACCAAGGTGCAACCCTACGCGCCCTATCCGGTGGGCGAGGCGGCGGGCGCGGCGATGGACGAATCCTACGCGCGTCTCGCACCCTACCTCGGCGTGACACCAGACGAGGTCAACTTCGGCCCCTCGACCAGCCAGAACACCTATGTGCTCGCGCACGCCTTTCGCGCCGGCATGCAGCCGGGCGACGAGATCGTCGTCACCAACCAGGATCACGAGGCCAATACAGGTGCCTGGCGGCGGCTGGCCGAGACGGGCATCGTCGTTCGGGAATGGCGGGTCGATCCTGCGACCGGCCAGCTCGATCCGGCGGACCTGGCCGGCCTCCTCGGCGAGCGGACGCGGCTCGTCGCCTTCCCCCACTGCTCCAACATCGTCGCGCACGTCAATCCGGTCGCCAAGATCTGCGCGATGGCGCGCGCGGCGGGCGCCAGAACCGTCGTCGACGGCGTCTCCTACGCGCCGCACGGCTTTCCCGACGTAGCCGCCCTCGGCGCGGACATTTATCTCTTCTCGCTCTACAAGACCTACGGTCCGCACCAGGGCCTGATGGTCGTGCGGAGCGAAACGCGGCAAGCTCTCGCCAATCAGAGCCACTACTTCAACGCGGACGAGGCGCGAAAGAAGCTCGTTCCGGCGGGCCCCGATCACGCCCAGGTTGCAGCGGCCGCGGGTATCGCGGACTACTTCGATACGCTCCACGCCCATCACTTTCCGGGATCGCACGCCGCCCCGGGCGAACGCGGTCGCGCGCTCCACGACCTGATGCGCGCCCATGAGCAGGCCCTGCTCGCGCCGCTCCTCGACTATCTCTCGGCGCGAAACGACGTGCGCGTGCTGGGTCCGACCCGCGCCAGCGAACGCGCCCCGACCGTCGCCGTAGAGATACCCGGCGATCCCGAGGAGACGGCCCGCGCGCTCGCCGGCCACAAGGTGATGTGCTGGGCCGGAGATTTCTACGCGCGACGCCTCGTCGAGGCGATGGGCGTTGCCCCGGAGCCGGGCGTTCTGCGGCTTTCGTTCGTGCACTACACCGAACGTGCCGAGGTCGAACGCCTCATCGCCGCCCTCGACCGCGTCCTCTCGACCAAGACCTGAACGGGCGACGCCTATCGGCCGTTGCTGGGCCGTGCTATTGGAGGTCCTCGAGCCTGCAGGTGCCCCATGCCGACGGTGACATTCACCCGCAACCTGCAGCGCCACGTCGACTGCCCGTCGATGTCGGTGCCAGGCACAAGCGTGCGCGAGGCGCTCGAGAACGTCTTTGCCGCCAACGCGAGAATTCGCTCCTACGTGCTGGACGATCAGGGCGCGCTGCGTCGTCACATGACGATCTACATCGACGGGGTCCTGATCCGCGACCGCGCCGGACTCGGTGATCCCGTCGAGGACGCCAGTTCGATCTTCGTCATGCAGGCACTCTCCGGCGGCTGATTGGAGGAAAACATGTCGGACGGACTTCTGGTCTCGACCCGCAAGGGCCTCTTTACCATCGCACGCGCGGCGCCCGGCGACTGGCGGATCGCCGAGGCCGAGTTCCTCGGCGACAACGTCTCGCTCGCCTTTTGCGACCGTCGCAGCGGCTATCGTCACGCGGCGCTCGATCACGGACATTTCGGAGTGAAAATGCACCGCTCCACGGCTCCCGGGAAATGGGAAGAAATGTCGACACCCGCCTATCCCCCAAAACCGGAGGGTTACGAGGAACTCGACATGTGGGGGCGGCCTCTGCCCTGGTCGACGGTCCGCGTCTGGGCTCTCGAGGAGGGTGGGACCGATCGGCCGGGCGTGCTCTGGTGCGGCACCATCCCGGGCGGCCTCTTTCGCTCGCGGAACGACGGCGAGAGCTGGGAGATGATCCGCCGGCTCTGGGACCATCCAAAGCGCACGAAATGGATGGGTGGCGGGGCGGACCTCCCAGGCCTCCATTCGATCGTCGTCGACCCCCGCGACAGCTCGAGCCTCACCGTCGCGGTCTCGACCGGCGGTCTCTGGCACAGCCCCGACGATGGCACCACCTGGACGCAGCGCGGCGCCGGCATGCGCGCCGACCACGTCCCACCCGAACTGACCCACGATCCGATCGCCCAGGACGTCCACAGCCTCGTCCAGTGCCCCGCCGCGCCGCACCGCATGTGGGTGCAGCACCACAACGGGATCTTCGTCTCCTCGGACGAGGGCTGCAACTTCACGGAGATCACCGGCGTCGAGCCCTCGACCTTCGGCTTTCCCGTCGTCGTCCACCCCCGCGATCCCGACACGGCCTGGTTCGTACCCGAGATCAAGGATGAAAAACGCATTCCCGTCGGCGGTCGCCTCGTCGTATCGCGCACCCGCGACGGTGGGCGCTCCTTCGAGGTTCTGACGCGCGGTCTGCCGCAAGCGCATGCCTACGACGTGGTCTACCGCCATGCCCTCGCGCTCGACGACGAGGGTGAGCGCCTCGCCATGGGCTCGACCACCGGCGGCCTCTGGGTCAGTGAGAACGGCGGCGAGGAGTGGACCATGGTGAGCCACACACTGCCGCCGGTCTACGCCGTCCGTTTCATGTGATCGGGGCACCATCGATGCCGGGCGGCGGCATGGCGGCCCAATGGCGGCCACCCGGCGCGCCGCTGCTATTTCGTCTCCTTGACGATGATGCCCGGTAGGGAAAGGTTGCCCGAGGCGACCTTGTAGGTACCGGTGACGCAGAGCAGGGGCGCTTTCACCTCCCCGTTGACCTGCAGCTTGGCGGCGACCGCGTCGAAGCTCACATTTTCCGCCCCCATGACCGGCACCGTGATCCGCACGACGGCCCCCTTGATGATCGGGCTCATGCCGGGGCTGTCGAGCGCGATCGGCAAACCCGGCGCGGTCGCGGGCAACACATCCTGGCCCGGCGAAACATCCCGCACCTTGAGCCCGCCCGCGCAGGCTGCATCGCCTTCGAGCACGACCCAATGCGAATGCCAGCCCGCCCCGTCGTTGGCCGGATCCCCATCGCCGTTCTCGTCGAAGAGGGGCGTATCGTCGAAATCGGGATGCGCGGTGACGGCGAGCGCGAGGATTCCCGAGCCGGGCGCGAATCCGACGGCGGAGGGATCGAGCTTGGTCGGCCAGACATAGGCGTCGACCGAGGCGCCTGCGAGTTGGCCGGTGGCTGCGGGCTTCTGCGCTCCTGCCATTCCGCTCACCTCCATCATGAAGGTGGCGAGGCGCCCGTCAGTGGTCGCCACGGCACGCACGATGTCGAACGCGGCTGGTGCGCCGGTGGACGGCGCGGCGGTGATCTCGTGGGCGGTGGCTGACTGGCCGGTCAAAGCGAGCGCGATTGCGATCGGGATCGTGCGAAGCATGGAGAACTCCTGGGCGTTGAATTATTGATAGCGACACGCTACAATTGGCACGGGCGCCGATGGCGGTCAATACAAATAGCGAGTCGCTACCACATGCCTTTTGAACACGCCTTCCAAGCCGCCACTCTGATCAATCGCCTGGACCGCCTCTCGCGGAGCAACGAGGCCAAGGGCGGCCTCAACCCTGCGCAGTGGGAGGCGTTGCGCTACGTGGCGCAGGCCAATCGCTTTTCACGCACGCCCGCCGCCCTCGCCGAATACCTCGGGGCCACGCGCGGCACGATCTCGCAAACCCTGATCGCTCTCGAGCAGAAGGGACACGTCACCCGTCAGCCGAGTACGCGGGACAAGCGCTCGATCACCCTCGCCCTGACGCCGGCGGGCTCCGAAACCCTCGCGCGCGACCCGTTGCTGGATCTGGCCCACGATCTGGCCGAAGCACTGCCCGGTAAGCTCGAGGATCTGGTCGAGGCCCTGCGCGCGACCCTGTCGACCCTGATCCGCCGTAACGGCGGACGGGCGTTCGGGGCCTGCTTCACGTGCCGCCATTTTCGCCCCGGAAAGACGCTTGGTGCCACCCCACACCACTGCATGCTCCTCGACGAACCGCTGAGCGATACGGATTCGCGAGCCATCTGCGTCGAGCAGGAGCCAACGGCCGCAGATTGACGAAGATCAAGGATGGAGGATCGGAAGTGCCGCACGAGCGAGGCACCGGGGATCTCCCAGCGAGCCGAGGAGCAAGCCATGTCGACCGACAGCACGAATCACCCGGACCGCGATCGCGACGGGCCGCGTCTGACGGCCCCCGGCCACGGCGCCAGCGTCACCGAGGCGATGATCCGCGACCTCGTCCACCTATTCTATGCGCGCGTCCGCCAGGATGAAGCACTCGGCCCCGTGTTCGACGCCGCGATCGACGATTGGAACGCCCATCTCGAAAAGCTCTGCGCGTTCTGGTCGTCGGTGACGCTCGCCACCGGTCGCTACAGGGGCTCGCCGATGCGGGCGCACGCTGGCAATCCGGCGATCACCGCCGCCCACTTCGATCGCTGGTTGGAATTGTTCCGCCGGACCGCGCGCGAAACGTGCCCGCCGGAGGCCGCGGCCCTCTTCATCGACCGCGCCGAGCGGATCGCCCAATCGCTGGAACTCGGCGTTGCGATCCAGCGCGGCCAGCTTCTGGGCGCGGGCGAGCGCTTGCGCGCCTAACCCGGCCGGCACGCGACGAGCGCCCTCTCCGTCAGAGTGCGACGTCCAGCGAACGCACCACACGGAACGTGCGCATGATGTCGTCGTGCTCCTTGATGGAGACATAATCGCCGATCCGGAAGGAATGACTGTCGAACCGGTGACCCGTCTCGTCGTCGTCCTCGTCGCCGTGGATGTCGTAGTGGAAGGCCCACTGGCCGCCCGGCTTGCGCACGAGGTGGCCGATCTCGTGATCCGCGTCTCCCCAGAAGCGAACGACGCGGCACTTCTCGCGGCTGCGCCGCCACTCGGCGGCATCGATATGCCCGTCGTCGTCGATTGGCGCGACCATTTCGTAGCCGTGCTCGCGACTGCCGCCCGGAAAGTCGTGGTCCCTGGCGAGTTCGAGGCGGATCTTCTTCATTTCATCTCCCTATGGCAGGCGAGGTGACCGGTCTGAGCCGAATTCGTCCGATCGCAGTCACCGCGATCCGGGCACCGTGACACGCGACCGCGCCACCGACACCCGGACCGCCGCAACGGACCTCCGACGCCGATCAGTGCGACATGAGGACGGGCACGGTCATCGATTTCAGGATCTCGCGCGTCGCGCCACCGAAAATCGTCTCCCGCAGTCTCGAGTGGCCATAGCACCCCATGACGAGAAGATCGCCCCCGAGATCGGCCGTCCGCGACAGCAGCGCCTCGGCGATCGGGATGCGGGTGTTCATCTCGCGATGCACCTCGACCTTGCAGCCGTGGCGCGCCAGTGTGAGTGCGATCGCGTCGCCGGCCGTCTGGGCGCTTCCCATCGCCTCGTCCTGCGGATTGACCGCGAGCACATGCACCCGCTCGGCACGCTTGAGCATCGCCAGTCCGTCGAATGCCGCGCGCGAGGCCTCGCGGCTGCCGTTCCAGGCCAGCACGCACGTCTTGCCGAAGCTCGGGTAGGAGCCGACCGAAGGCACCACCAGCACGGGACGACCGGACCCCAGCACCACGCGGGGAGCCAAATCCTCCCAGGCGTCATAATCGTCGCTCGGCCCCTGGCAGACAACGACGAGGTCGTTCGCGCGCGCCTGCTCGGTAATGACGTTGCCCGCTTCGTTGCGCCGCGTCTCCTCGAAGCGCCACTCACCGGGATGCGGCCAGCCTTGCGTGGCCTTGACGAACGAGTCGCCGAGCGCTTTGGCATTCTCGCGCAGGCTGCGCATCTGATTGTCGATGACCTCCTGCGGGAATTCGACCGCCATGGAGCCGTAGAGCGGCACCTCCGAAATCACATGCAGACCGGTCACGTGAGCGTCGTGTTTTTCCGCGAGGAATTTCGCCACGGGCAGAAGCGTCTTCAGGTGTCGCTCGCTCGCGATGGGCGCCAGGATGCTGCGGTATGACATGGTCCACTCCTCCAATTGGCGATACCTCACGTCGGGGCATCGACGCGGCCGTCCGCTCATGCCAGATTGTCAGCGGGGCCGTGCATCGTGAGAGCACCGGCATGCACGGCGAGCCGTACGTGCCGAGCTTGCCTGAGCTGACAACTGACCGCCACACCCCGGCCGGAAGCGTGGGGGCACCGCCGGGATGGGCGGGGCTGACGGTCCAGCGGCAGCGTAGCCTCGTGCTCTCCTTTGCACGACCCTCGATCTTTGCTTCCTTTCTTTCCAGTCTTGCCGCATTGACCTGGATCAAGTGGGACCGCCACAGGGGCGCCGTCCGCACCGATCGCACGCTTGACACACGACGCCCTTTGCGCGTCCCGTGACCCCTTCGCGGCGGCTGCACGCCGACCCGCCCGTCACGCCCGTCGTCGCGCGCCAGCTGCCGGCGCTGCAATCACAGGAGGAACCATGCCGCTCGGACAGATCGTCGTCCTCGGCGCCAGTCACGCCGGCTCCCAGGCCGTCGCCAGCCTGCGCGACGAGGGCTTCGAGGGCCGTGTGATCCTCATCGGCGCGGAACCGCACCTGCCCTATCATCGCCCACCGCTTTCGAAAGCCTTCATCAAGACGGGCTCCGAGCCGCTCCCGATTCGCGCAGAGGCCTTCTACGATCAGAACCGGATCGAACTCGAACTCGGCCGCGAGGTGGTCTCGATCGACCGGGGCACCGGCACCGTCGCTTTGGCCGATGGCACCAGCATCGCCTTCGACGCGCTCGTTTATGCCGCCGGATCGCGCGTTCGCCGCGCAGCGATAGAGGGCGCCGACCTCGAGGGCATCTGCTATCTCAAGACCCTCGATGACGGGCGGGAACTGCGACGGCGCCTCATGGCCGCGAGCGAGGTCGTCATCGTCGGCGGCGGTTTCATCGGCCTCGAGGTGGCTGCAACGGCGAACGCGCTCGGAAAGCGTGTCACGGTCCTCGAGATGGCCCCCCGCCTCATGGGCCGGGCCGTGGTGCCCGAAATCTCGGCCCACTTCCTCGAGAGCCATCGCACCGCCGGCATCGATGTCCGCCTCGAAACGGGGCTTGCCGCCTTCCATGGTGATGGCCGCAACGTCAACGCGGTCGAGACGACGCGAGGCGAACGCATCGCCGCCGGATTGGTGGTGGTCGGCATCGGCGTCCTGGCGAACCAGGAACTGGCCGCAGGCGCCGGCCTGGAGACGCGCGACGGCGTGCTGGTCGATGCCGGGCTCTCGACCAGCGACCCGCGGATCGTTGCGGTCGGCGACTGCGTCCGCTTCATCCATCCCGCATCCGGCACCTCGGTCCGCCTCGAGGCGGTCCAGAACGCCAACGACCAGGCACGCTGCGCGGCGCGCAACCTGCTCGGTCGCGAAGCGGCCTATGCCGAGGTTCCCTGGTTCTGGTCCGATCAGGCGGACGAGAAGCTCCAGATGGCGGGCCTCGCGATCGGGGCCGAAAGGCGCGTCCTGCGCCCCTCGGGCCAGCCCGGCCGCTTTTCCGTGTTCGCCTATGCTGGCGATCGGCTGCTCTCGGTCGAAAGCGTCAATCGCCCGGCCGACCACATGCTCGCCCGCCAGATGCTGGCGGCCGGCTATTCGCCCCCGCCCGAAGCCGCCGGCGATCCCGCGAGCGACCTCAAGGCGCTCTTCAAGGCCGCGACGTCCTGAACCGTACCAATTGTCGCGGGCTGCACCACCCTCGCCGCACGCACCTATCGTCGGCGCTCGCGAGCGCGTAAGGTGCCGGCCCGACCACCCGCCGAACCACCCGGCTTCTCCACGTCCTGGCGCCCGCTCGCATCGCGTGCCTGCCCCCTTGGGCCCGGCGCCATCCGCCGGCACCCGCAAGTCCACCAACGACATGAAACGCAACGATCCGAGCCTCACCGACTACACGCCCTCCGGCAAACCGTCCCCGACCGACGCCCGCGCTTCGCATCGCAGCGTCATGGCCGAGTTGCTGCCCTATGTCTGGCCCGAGGGCCGGCCGGACCTGCGTTGGAGGGTTGCACTCGCCGGCGTGGCGCTCCTCGTTGCCAAGATCATCACGGTGGCGGTACCGCTCGCCTACAAGGCCGCCGTCGACTGGCTGACGGCGCATGGCCCGCTCGGTCAGGACCCGGCCGGAACCCTGGCCCTCGTCGCGATCATGATGATCGTGGCCTACGGCGTCGGGCGCATCGCCATGGTCGGCTTCACGCAGATCCGCGACGTCCTCTTCACGCGCGTCGGCCAGCACGCCGTGCGCTCGCTCGCCAATCGCACCTTCGCCCACCTCCATCGCCTCTCGCTGCGCTTTCACATGGAGCGGCGCACCGGCGGCCTCAGCCGCGTCATCGAACGCGCCATCAAGGCCATCGAGCTGCTGATCCGCATGGGCGCGATGAACACCATCCCGACCATCATCGAGGCGGCGCTGATCGCTGCCATGCTCGCCTGGTATTTTGGCGTCGAATACGTCGTCGTGATCTCCGTCACCGTCGCTCTCTATCTCTGGTTCACCGTCAAGGCGAGCGAGTGGCGGATCACCATCCGAAGGGAGATGAACGACAGCGACACGGATGCCAATTCCAAGGCCATCGACAGCCTGCTCAACTATGAGACCGTCAAGTACTTCGGGAACGAGGGGCTCGAGGCGCGGCGCTTCGACGCCTCCATGGCACGCTACGAGGACGCTTCGATCCGGACGTACTACTCGCTCGGCTGGCTCAACTTCGGCCAGGCCTTCATTTTCTCCATCGGCATGACGATCTGCATGTGGATGGCTGCCGATGGCGTGGTCGCCGGAACCCAGACGGTCGGCGACTTCGTGATGATCAACGCGCTTCTGATCCAGCTCTACATCCCTCTGAATTTCATGGGCATGATCTACCGCGAGATCAAACAGGGCCTGGTCGATCTCGAAACGATGTTCGCCCTCCTCGACGAGCACCCGGAGGTCCAGGACGCTCCCGACGCCAGGCAGCTCGCGGTGTCCGGCGGAGAAGTCCGCTTCGAGGACGTCACCTTCGCCTACGATCCCGAGCGCGTCATCCTCAAGGGCGTGAGCTTCACCGTGCCCGTCGGCAAGATGGTGGCGATCGTCGGTCCATCGGGCGCTGGAAAATCGACCATATCCCGCATTCTTTTCCGCTTCTACGACATCTCGTCGGGACGGGTGACGATCGACGGCCAGGACATCACCAAGGTAACGCAGACCTCGCTCCGCGCTGCGATCGGCGTCGTGCCGCAGGACACCGTCCTCTTCAACGACACCATCTACTACAACATCCGCTACGGCCGCCCCGACGCCAGCCGCGAGGAGATCGTCGAGGCCGCCCGCATGGCCCAGATCGCCTCCTTCATCGAACAACTGCCGGAAGGCTTCGATACCAAGGTCGGCGAGCGCGGCCTCAAGCTATCGGGCGGCGAGAAGCAGCGCGTCGCCATCGCCCGCACCATCCTGAAGGCACCCCCCATCCTGATGCTCGACGAGGCGACCTCGGCGCTCGACAGCCATACCGAAAAGGAAATCCAGGACGCACTCGACCGGGTCGCCCGTGACCGCACGACCCTGGTCATCGCCCACCGGCTGTCGACCATCGTGCACGCCGACAACATCATCGTGCTCGAGAAGGGCCGCATCGTCGAGCAGGGCACGCACGGCGAGTTGATGGAGAAGAAAGGGCTCTACGCCAGCATGTGGAACCGCCAGCGCGAGGCAGAGGAGGCGCGCGCCAAGCTCGCCGCAGCGATCGAGGCGGGCGCCATCCGCTGATCCGGCCGGACCGGCGCCACGCGGAGCAAAAGAGGCAGCCGCAACGGAAAAAGCCGCCGGACCCGCCGGCGGCTTCGAAGGTGTCAAAGGGCCGACGACGGCATTGCGCCGGCCGGGGCCAGCTCAGGCGGCCTTGCTGACCGCAGTGCGAGAGGTCTCCGAGAAATAGGTGACGGCCGCACCAACGCCCGAGCCCGCCTTCACTGGCAGCCCGCAGTCGATCATCGCCATTTCCGCGCCGGCGAGCGAGGAGAGCACCATCAACTCGTTGTTCCAGCCGAGGTGACCGATGCGGAAAACCTTGCCCGCAACCTTGGAGAGCCCCGCGCCGAGCGAGAGACCATAGCCGTTGTAGGCCCGCGCGATGACCTTTGCGGCATCATGGCCCTCCGGCACGACGATTGCGGTCACCGTGTCGGAATTCCACTTGGGCTCCTTGGCGCAAGGCCTCATGCCCCAGGCCGCCACGGCCCGGCGCACACCCTCGGCGAGCCGATGATGACGGGCAAAGACGTTCTCGAGTCCCTCTTCCTCGAGGAGGTCGACGGAGGCACGCAATCCGCGCAGCAGAGTGACGGCCGGCGTATAGGGAAAATAACCCGACTCCGCGGTCTTGAGCATGTCGGAGAAATCGAAGAAGCACCGCGGCAACTTGGCGCTCGCCCGCATGGAGAGCGCCTTCTGGCTGACGCCGACGATGGCAAGACCGGTCGGCAGCATGAACCCCTTCTGCGAGCCCGAGACGATGACGTCGACCGCCCACTCGTCCATTCGAAAGTCGAGCGAAGCGACCGAACTGACGCCATCGACCATCAAGAGAGCGGGGTGGCCGGTCTCGTTCAGCACGCGCCGGACGCCGGCGATGTCACTCGTCACACCCGTTGCGGTCTCGTTGTGGCAAGCGAGCACGGCCTTGATCTTGTGCCCCTTGTCGGCCTCGAGCCGCTGGCGATAGGCCTCGAGCGGCACGCCCTCACCCCATTCGACGTCGACGACCTCGACCTCGAGCCCGAAGCGCTGGCAAAGGTCCACCCAGAGATGGGAGAACTGGCCGAACACCGAGGCCAGCACCTTGTCACCCGGCGAGAGCGTGTTGGCGATCGCCGCCTCCCAGCCGCCCGTGCCCGAGCCTGGAAAGACGAAGACCTGCCCGCTCTCGGTCTTGAAGATGCGCTTGAGGTCCTTGAGCAGCGGCAGTGTGAACTGCGGGAAATCCGGGGCACGATGGTCCTCGAGGGCCACGTCCATGGCCTGGCGAATCCGGAATGGCATATTGGTCGGACCGGGAACGGCAAGGCCCTTGAAACCAGGCATGGCAATCTCCTCGAGCTGTCTGGAGCTTGGCAACGATCGCCCCGACGCGGGCGTCGCCCCACCGTCACGATCGGCGCGGCGACGGCTGCGATAACGCAATCCGCTGCGCCACACAAGCTCGCGGAAACGATTTCCGCATGCATTGATTAGCGACCTGCGCTCGATTGATGCGTCGGCAGGACTGCTTGAGAGCCCTTGGTCCCCCACCCACGGAAACGCGTTTCACACAATTCTGACCTTCCGCGACGGTTGCATCCGGGCGCGGCTTGGTCGAGGGTGGCCCCGACCCGACCCGAAAGAGCGAGCATGACATGCCATCCAAGCGCGCCAAGCCGCGCGGCCGGCCGGCCCAGCGCGAGGCTTCGACAGGGCCAGCCGTACGAGGACTCGACAACGCCCTCGCGCTGCTCGAGGTGATCGCCGATGGCGACGGCCTGCAACTCACCGATGCTGCCCAGCGCGCCGGGATCGCCGCCTCCACGGCGCACCGCATCCTCACGACACTCGCGACCCACAACTTCGTGCGCCACGACGAGGAACGCGACCATTGGCTGATCGGCGTCGCCGCCTTCGAGATCGGCAGCGCCTTCCTGCGCAATCGCAAGGTCCTGGAGGTCGGCCGCCCGCTGATGCACGAACTGATGGAATTGTCGGGCGAGACCGTCAATCTCGCGATCCGCGACGGCGACGAGATCATCTACGTCGCCCAGGTCGAGACCCACAGCCCGATCCGGGCCTTTCAGCGCGCCGGCTCGCGGGCCCCGCTGCACGCCTCGGCGATCGGCAAGGTGCTGCTTGCCGACCTGCCCGAAGCCGCTGTTCGCGCGACCCTCCATCGCACCGGTCTCGAGCGCTTCACGCCGAAGACCATCGTCTCGCCGGAGGCATTTGCCGCCGCGCTCACTGCGGCCCGCGTGACAGGGTATGCGGTGGACGACGAGGAGCGGGTCCCGGGCCTGCGCTGCATCGCATCGGCGGTGTTCGACGAACATGGCGAGCCGCTCGCCGGCCTTTCGCTGTCCGGGCCCCTCTCGCGCCTCACCGACGAGCGCATGGCCGAACTCGCGCCCCAGGTCCGGCGCGCCGCACGCACCCTCAGTGAACGCATCGGCGGCCGAATGCCAACCTCCAGAAGTGAGTGATCGAAAGGGCGAGGTCGGAGACCACAGGTCCCCGTGCACCGCTCCTGGTCAGACGGGCGGCTGCGCCATTTGCCAAATCAACCAAGCTGCCAGGAAGGCCAACACCATGAAAGCCAGCCCAAATGAAAGAGCAACCCTGTGCTTCCTTTTCATGGTCCGCCTTCTCCGGTCGATTGACTGGCGTATAATGCCACCACGAAAGGCGCATGCCTACCTCTGAGAGGTTGCGATTGCTCGGTCACTCGATCAACCACCACAACGTCCACGGCTAACTCGCCTCGTTCGACCCGGGAGCCCAACATGAACGATGAGCGCACCCTGCTCGAGCGGATCGCCGACCTCTTTCCACCGATCCATCGTGACGGCCACAGGTTCCTGGCGCTCGGATTCATCGCCACTCTCGTTCTCTTCCTCCTCTGGAGCCCGGCCGGCTGGCTGGCGGCACTCGCCACCGTCTGGCTCGCCCTCATGTTCCGTGATCCCGACCGGGTCGTGCCGATGCGCGAGGGGCTGATCCTCGCTCCGGCCGACGGCATCCTCGAGCGCATCGAGACATTGCGGCCCGAGCCCGGTCTCGACATCGGGGCCGACGAGCGCATCCGCCTCGCCATCCACCTGTCACCGCTCGATGTCCACGTGCAGCGCGCGCCCGTTGCCGGACGCATCGCCCTCACCCTCTATGCGCCTGGACGCTTCGGTAACGTGATGGCCGAGAAGGCGAGCGAGGAAAACGAGAAGCGCACGACGATCATCGAAACGACGGAGGGCGCACGGGTGGCGGTCGTCCAGATCGCGGGCGGCCTGCGCCGACGGATCGTGAGCTTCGTCACCGAGGGAGCCCGGATCGGCGCCGGCGAACGCATTGGCCTGATCCGGCTCGGCAGTCGCGTCGACCTCTACCTTCCGGTGGGTGCGGTCCCGCTCGTCGCCACCGGGCAGCGCATGTTCGCCGGCGAAACCGTCGTCGCCGACACGCGCTCGCAAGAGGGCGAGCGCTCGACGCGGTTGGTCTGATCGCACGGGGCAGCCAAGGCCGGGCCACGAGGCCCGATGGAGGGTAACGGCGATGCTCACCATCCTCGATTGGCTCGCCGACGTCATCTCCTCGCATTGGGCGGCAGGTGGGCCATGGCGACTCGAAGGGTGGGACACCTTTGCCCGCGAGGCCTATCCGATCGCCGGACGCTATCGTTCGCGGCGCGCTGCCGAATGGGCAGCCGAGCGCTGCCGGGCGCGCATCGAGCGTGAACAACCGAGTGCCCTTTCCGGCGGCGCCGCCGGCATCCAGGACCGCGTCTACGTCAGAGGTCCGGAAACCGGCGGCTAGCAGCTGCGGTAAGCTCCCTTCGGCCTAGCCGAACACGGTCTTTGCCACGAACGCCGCTGCCACGAGTGCGACCGCCGCATTCACCTGACTGAACCGCCCGGTCGCGATCTTGAGGACCGTATAGGCCAGAAAGCCGATGCCGATGCCCGTCGCGATGGAGTAGGTGAACGGCATCATCAGCGCCGTCAGCACCGCCGGCAGGTATTCCGTCACGTCGTCCCAATCGAGCTTGCCGAAGGCGCTCGCCATCAGCAACGCAACGAAGATGAGCGCCGGCGCGGTCGCATAGGCGGGCACGGTGCCGGCGAGTGGCGCAAGGAACAGCCCCAGCAGGAAGAGGACTGCGACGACCACCGCCGTCAGGCCCGTGCGACCACCCTGTTGGATGCCGGCAGCACTTTCGATGTAGCTCGTGACCGGCGAAGTGCCGAGCAAGGCACCGACCACCGTCGCGCTCGAATCGGCAACCAGCGCCCGCTCGATCCGCGGCAGGCGCCCCTGTTCGTCGAGCAGACCACCCTGCTCGGAGACCGCAACCAGCGTTCCCGCGGTGTCCAGCAGGTCGACCAGCAGGAACGTGAAGATGATGACGACCAGCCCGAGCGAGAGCGCGCTCGCGATGTCGAGTTGCAGCAGCGTCGGTGCGATCGAAGGTGGCGTCGAAGCGATACCGCCGAAGTCCTGGAGCCCGAGCACGATCGCTGCCGCCGTGACGGCGAGAACTCCGATGATGATCGCGCCTGGAACCGCGAGCGCATAGAGGGCGGCGATGACGACCAGCCCGGCGACGGCCAAGAGCACCGTGAGAGACTTGAGGTCACCGAGCCCGACGAGTGTTGCCGGATGGTCGACCACGAGGCCCGCCGACTTCAGTCCGATGATGGCGAGGAACAGCCCGATGCCCGCCGCCATGCCGTATTTGAGGCTGCGCGGAATGGAGTTGATGAGCCACTCCCGGAGCGGCGTCACCGAGAGGAGGAGGAACAGCACACCCGCGATGAACACGCACCCGAGCGCGATTTGCCAACTTCCGCCGGCCGCCGGCACGACGGCGAAGGCGAAGAACGCGTTGAGCCCCATGCCCGGCGCCAACGCCACCGGATAGTTCGCATAGAGCCCCATGATGGCGGTGCCGATCGCGGCGGAAAGGCAGGTGGCAACGAACACCGCATCGCGGTCCATGCCTGCCGCCGCCAGGATCTGCGGATTGACGAACATGATGTAGGACATCGCCAGAAAGGTCGCGAGGCCGGCCATCACTTCGCGTGAGACGGTCGTCGCATTCGCCTCGAGGCTGAAAAGACGTTCGAGCATTCCGGATCCCCCACCGATTCGGTTCGTTTCGAGGCAATATTACCCCCCGACACAGCCGGCGGCGACGGCCGCGCACGCCATTGCCCCCGCCGGCCGGGGTTTATCCCCTTGCCACTGTTCGTCTCGAGTACCGCGCCTTCCCCCGGCGCGCGCCCGAGCCGGGCGAGCTTCACCCTTTCTTGAGCCTGCTCTGGGATACTGCGGCCATGGTCTGTCGGCCCGCCGCCAGGCCATGCCCCCGTTCGAGCGTCCCGGAAGTCCACCGCCCCATGCACGCGCCCGCTGAAATCTTCGCAAAGTGCCGCGTCGCGCTCTGGGTGGCGTTCCTCTTCACGGGGTGCCTCAACGTGCTGATGCTCGCCACCCCCCTCTTCACGTTGCAGGTCTTCGAGCGCGTCATCCCGACGGCCAGCATCGACACGCTGATCCTCCTCGTTGCCGTCACCGTCGCCGCGATCGCGGCGCTCGCCCTGCTCGAGGTCGCACGCGATCGCATCCTCGCCCGCACTGGCCACCGCCTGGACCGCCAGATCGCCACTTTCGTGCTGGACGAGGGTCTGCGCGCCGGAACCCCCGGCGACGTCCTCGAGCAACGCGCCAAGGCGGCCATGCTGCTGCGCAACGTCCTCTCGGGGCCGACAATCAGCGCGCTGTTCGACGCCCCGTGGACCCCGGTCTTCATCGTGGTGCTCTACCTGCTGCACCCCTGGCTCGGCATCGTCACCCTGGTCGCGACCGGTCTGCTGCTCTTGACCGCCATTCTTCAGGTCTGGTCGTCCAGCGAACGCTACCGCGACATGAGCGGCAGCTACGAGGAAAGCGAGCGCTGGCGCACCGCCATCACGCGCGATGCGAGCCTTGCCATTTCCCTCGGTCTCGCCCCCGCCGCGAGCGAACGCTTTGCCGATCTCAATCGCGGTCAGATGCTCGAATCGCTCGCCTACGCCGAGGTCAGCGTCTCCATCAAGGCGTTCGCCAAGTTCGTGCGCTATCTCGCCCAGGTCGCCATTTTCGCGGCGGGTGCGGCGCTCGTCGTCGGCGGCGAGATCGGCCCCGGCGCTCTCATTGCCGCCTCCATCCTGATGGGGCGCGCCCTCGCCCCACTCGAGCAATCGGTGATGTCGCTGCGCTGGGTGCGCTCTGCCTGGAACGCGTTCATGCTGCTGCGCCAGATCAAGCCGGACGAAGGCCGCACGCCAACCCGCGGCACATGTGACGAGGACGGCCCGCACGCCCTGCCGGCGCTCCAGCGCGGCGCCATCCGGCTCGCGGGCGTCACCTATTATCATCCCGGCGCCCGTACCCCTGCGCTGCGCACCGTCTCGCTTTCGATCGCACGCGGCGAGTGCCTCGCCATCGTCGGGCCGAACGGCTCGAGCAAGTCGACCCTGCTCGCCGCCATTGCCGGAGCCATATCCCCGACCGCCGGGCAGGCCGAACTCGACGGCGTCGCGATCCGCGAATGGCAGCTCGGCGATCCGCCCGCTCGCATCGGCTACCTGCCGGAAAGCCCGAGCCTTTATGCCGGAACGATCCTCGAGAACATCGCCCGCTTCCACGACGTGCGCCAGATCACGGTCGCTCACGCGGCCATGGAGGCGGGCGTGCACGAACTGCTCTCCGGCCTGCCGCGTGGCTATGAAACGCGCCTCGACGACATGGGCCGCCCACTCACCCCACGCGAGCAGCGCGCCGTCGCCCTCGCCCGCGCCCTGCATGCCAATCCCGAGATCGTCGTCCTCGACACGCCGGAGGCTGGGCTCGACCGGCGCGAGGAACGACGTCTGCACCAGCTCATCGCCGGCCTCAAGGCGCGCGGGGCCACGGTCGTCATGGCCACGCAGCGCCCCGAACTCATGCGCCTTTGCGACCGCATCGCCGTGCTCTCCGCCGGCGCCATCGAACGGATCGGCCCCTGCAACGAGATGCTCGCCCTCCTCGGCGGCGCGGAACAGGCCCCCGCCGCAGTCGCGGGCGAGGCCCGCAAGGCCGGTACGGAACTGACGCGCCCTGTCGCACTGGCGGCCACCCCAGCACCTGGCCAGCCAGCGGCCCCCGCCCCCCAGGCCGCAACCCCGGTCGCGCAGCGCCAGCGGAGGTTCGGGGCATGAGCGCGAACGGCGGCAAGGAACGACCCGGCCGGCAGCTCGGAAACGAGAGCGCGGGCCGCGACAAGAGGCTGGCCAACGGGCGCCTCGGCGCGGCATTGCGCAAACGTCCGCGCGCTGGTGACACCGCGACCGCCGAGGCCGCGCCGGTCGCCGCAGCGAGCCAGAACCGGACCGTTGCCGCGACACGCCCGGCCCCGGCCCGGCACCACCCCGCCATCGTGCTGGAGGCGACCGGCGCCCCCCGGAACGCTAGCTCTCCCGGCGCACCGCGCCAGCGCGCTGCCCGCACGCTCGCCCCCGCTCTGCCTGAACAGCCGGAGCCGGAAGCCTCCCGAACCCTCGCGATCTCCTCCGCGCCCGCGCTCGCTCCCGAGCCGGCGCCCCCGGCGTCTGCCCCGGACCTCGCGCCGGTCGAGGCGCCACGCACGCGCCGCCAGCGGGTCCTTCCCGACCCCGACCGCGCCCTCAACCGCCGGATGCGCACGACCGGGCCGATCCTCTTTGGCTTCGTCGTCCTCCTCGCCTTTGCCGCCGGCGCCGCCTGGTGGAGCGCGGTCGCCGAACTGGAAAAGGGCGCGACCGCCATCGGGCGCGTCATCGTTCAGACCAAGGCCAAGAACATCCAGCACCGCAGCGGCGGCAAGGTCGAGCGCATCCTCGTTGCCGAGGGCCAGACGGTGGCGGCCGGCGACACCATCCTGGTGTTCGATACCGCCAACGCGCGCGAGCAGCTCGACGCGCTGCGCTCCCAACTCACCGTCTCGGCCCGCCAGACGCAATTGCTCGCCCAGGAGATCGAGGCCTACGAGGATCTCCTCGCCCGCCAGCTGACGACCCGTTCGCGCGTCCTGCAGCTGCGCCGTCAGGCCGCCGAGGTGGAAAAGGAGGCGCACCGCCTCGAGGCGCAGATCGCCAACCTCGCGCGCGAGGTCGAACAATCGACGGTGACGGCGCCGGTCAGCGGGCGCGTGCTGCGCCTTGCGGTCTTCGCTCCGGGCGAGGTCATCGCACCGGGCGGCGTCATCCTCCAGCTCGTGCCGGCCGGCGACAGCCTCGAGATCGAGGCCCGCCTCGGCGCCCAGGACGTGGCGCAGGTCCACCCCGGCATGGCGGCCCGCGTCTGGCTCTCGGCCTTCAGCCGGCGTGAGAGCGCGCCACTCGACGCCAAGGTCGCCTGGGTCTCGCCCGATGCCGTCGAGGACGAACGCGCCGGCACCGCGAGCTATGTCGTCCGCCTCGTCCTCACCGACCCGGCGCAGGTGCCGGGCGGGCCCGAGGCCCTGATCCCCGGCATGCAGGCCGAGGCGATGATCGTCACCGGCCGCAAGACCCTCCTCCAGCAGCTCCTCGAACCCCTCACCCGCAGCCTCTCGCGCGCGACCCGGACTTGAGGGGGTTGGGTGGGGGGAGACCGGAGAAACCGGTACGAACCGGGTAGTTCCCTGACAGCATAGACCGGGAGCATTCCTGACAGGTCAACTTGCTCGAATCACCAGGAGATTCGAGCGATGCCCTTCAAGGAGAGCTGTCGGGTGGAAGAGCGTATCGCGTTGCTGCGGGCC
>WGLQ01000026.1 GCA_016125495.1 Hyphomicrobiales bacterium
GGCGGTGCGCCGGTGACCTCCGACTGGGCCGAGAAAATCGACGCCGACGGCTATGCCGCCGATGCCGCCCACGCGGTCTCGCTCGCCAAACAGCTCGTCGACGACCTCGCCGAGGAGATGGACGGCGCGCGAAGAAACTGATGGGGTCCCGGCCCAGAGCCCCGAGGTGCGTTCACCTGCGCCTACTCGAAATGCGGGCCGGGCGCAGGAACGCCGACCGGACGGCGTCAGCGGGCGCCGTCCCTCGGGAAGCTTTGCCTTCGGCGAGCGGCTCGGGGACGATGGCCATCGCCAGGTGGACATGCCGCGGCGCTCGACGGACCGACGGCGGACAACGCTCCAGCGCGTGCAGCCAGTGTTACGTTGCCGGCGAAACCCTCCCTCGCTTCGGAAACGTGAGCCCGCGCCCTCTGGCCCGCTGTTCCGACGTCCCTCGACGGGGACCGTCCGGACGGCGGGCTTTTCTTGCCCTTCGACCTGCTGGCGCTGGCCCGCGGCACGGTGTGAACGACGGGAGGCCGGCGGCGGCCGCTTCCAGGGACCTCGAGCGGTGTGCCGCCGTTCTGGCGCGACACCCTCTCGCATACCCCGGACAGCTTCAGCTCAACTCCTTTGCCGCTGCGAAACAGCTTAGATTTGCGGCATTCCCGCGCCCCCGATTGCCGGTCCTGGACGATCGGCGGGGCGCGGACCGGAGGTATCACCGCAAGGGCGAGCGGGACTCGTCCAAGCGCTGCATTCGACAGGAGATGATATGAGCGGGTTCACGGTTACGTTCGCTTCGGGCGACGGCAAGGCCAAGCCCGTCACCACCACCGCCGAATCCGGTGAGACATTGCTCAAGGCGGCGTGGCGGGCGGGCGCCGAAATCGAAGCGACGTGCGGTGAGCGCGGTCGCTGCCGTAGCTGCCGCGTCAAGGTACTGAAGGGCGAGGTCTCGCCACCGACGATCATGGACACGGTGCAACTGGGTCACGAGGAGGTGCAGGAGCGCTTCCGTCTCGGCTGCCAGGCGCGCGTCACCGGCGATTGTTCGATCCTCATCGCCCCGCCGAAAGCGGAAGTGAGCCACAAGATCCTCGCGATACGCCGTTCGCCGGCCGACGATTCGCGCCTCGGCCTCGACAGCGGCGTCGTCAAATCGTTCATCAAGGTCACGCTGCCGGACGACGAGAACCACCAGAGTTCGGACATCGAGGAGATCGTGCGCGAACTCCCGGTCACGATCACCGCGCCCACCCCCATCGACATCCTGCGCAAGATCCCTCGCGCCCTGCGCGAGGCGGATTGCGAAGTGACCGTGACCACTTTCAACGGTGAGATCATCGAGATCGAGCCAGGCGACACGACCGCGCACAAATTCGGCATGGCGTTCGACATCGGCACGACGAGCATCGTCGGCTCGCTGCTCGACCTCGACAGCGGCGCCGAACTCGCCTCGGTCGGCGGCATGAACCCGCAGGCCGCATTCGGTGGCGATCTCATGTCGCGGATCGCCTTCGTACAGGAGGAGCCCAAGCGCCTGCAGACGCTGCGCGCCAAGGTCCTCAATGCCGTCAATGGCTTCGTTCAGGAGGCCTGTGAGAAGGCCGGGGTCGGGATCGAGCACGTCCACAAGATCGTCGTCGTGGGTAATTCGTGCATGCATCACATCTTCGCCGGCATCGACCCGACATTCATGGGGCTCGCACCCTATGCGCCGTCTGTGCGCGAGGAACTCGTGATGAGCGGGCGGGACGCCCTGCTCAAGAGCGTTCCCAACGCCCGCGTATGCCTCCTGCCGCTGATCGCCGGCTTCGTCGGTGCCGACACCGTCGCCTGCATGCTCTCGACGCGCATCTACGAGAGCGAGACCATGCGTTGCCTCGTCGACATCGGCACGAACGGCGAGGTGGTGATGGGCAACAAGGATCGCCTCATCGCCTGCTCGGCGCCGGCCGGGCCTGCCCTCGAGGGCGCCCAGATCCGCCATGGAATGCGCGGCGCGCTCGGGGCGATCGAGCGGGTCACCATCGACGACGACGTCAGTTGCCAGGTGATCGGCGGGGTGCCGCCAATCGGCATCTGCGGCTCCGGACTGATCGATGCGATCGCGGCGATGAGTGGGGCGGGTATCCTCAACGAGCGTGGGCTCATCAGGGCGCCGGGCGCGACGGAATTGCCCGAGAAACTCGCAGGGCGCCTTCGCCATCGCGACAACCGGGACGAGTTCGTCCTGACCTGGGCCGAGGATGCCGGAAAGCCCGAGGACGTGACGCTGAACCAGAGCGACGTGCGCCAATTGCAGCTCGCCAAAGGCGCCATATGCTCAGGCGTCATGCTCCTGCAAAAGGTGCTGGGGCTTTCCAACGACGAGGTCGACGAACTGATGCTGTGTGGCGGGTTCGGCAATTACATCAGCACCGCAAGTGCCGTCAGAATTCGAATTCTTCCCGACATCCCACTGGATCGCATCACCTATTACGGCAATGCGGCCGGGCTCGGAGCGCAGATGGCGTTGCTTTCGGAGACGGAACGTGCCAGAGCCAACGAACTCGCCAACCGGGTCGAGCACGTGTCACTTGCGACCCATCCGAGCTTCCAGGACATTTTCGTCGAAGCGTTGAAATTCCCTGCGGCCGGTTTCGTGCCACGCGAAACGCGCGTGATCGCGAAAGGCAAAGGCAAGGGTGAAGCGCGCACCGCGAAGGGCAGGAAACGCAAAGCACGCGACGCGACCGTGAGCGAAGGAACGTAGGCATGAGGCGGCAGGCATTGGCAATGGAATGGCGGGCCGCCATGGGTCTGCCCTCGCGCCGGGACGTGGCGCACGAGGCTCGTTGCACATTCGCACGCCGCTGGCACGGGAGGGCTTCATCATGCTGACGATCGAGGCCGAGCGCGAGGTTCACGGCGACCGCATGACGATCGAGCCGAGGGTCAAATCCGACCATGCGTACGACATGCTGGTCGACCGCATCATCCACCTCGACTACATGCCCGGCGAGCAACTGCCCGAAAAGCGGCTCATGGACGAGTTGCAGATCGGCCGCACGCCGGTGCGCGAGGCTTTGCAGCGGCTCGCGGTCGAGGGGCTCGTCTGCCGCGAGCGCCACCGCGGCATCTACGTCTGCGAAGTCGATGCGCACAGTGTCGAGGAACTCTTCGAGTATCGACTGGCGACGGAAGGGATGATCGCACGACTGGCGGCGAGCCGCATCAAGAAGGATCGGCTGGCGGTGCTGCGCGCGTTGCACAAAATGGCCGACGAGGAGATCGTCACCGGCAAGTGCCAGAGCTACACGTTGCACGCGCGCGCGCTTTACGTCTCGATGGCGGCGGCTTCGGGCAATCTGCATTTCCAAGAAGCGGCGCCACGCGTCTTCAATCTCGATGCGCGGCTCACCGTCATCGCCAGCCGCGCACCCGACGACTGGTGCCATTTCGCTCGAGGAAGCTCGACGGCGATGGGCGAATTGCTGGACTGCTTCGAGAACCAGCTGGCCGACGAAGCCGAGCATCTCGCAAAGCTCTATGTCGTGCGCCGCTATCGCGAGTTCCTGGCGCGCTTTTGAGCGTCGGCGACGCCACCCCGAGGCGAAGCGAGCGCGGCCCGACGGGGGCGCCAGGCCAGCAGGCGCGCGCTGGCTCGCCCTACTGGCGAATGAGCAGGTTCTTCACCGTTTGACCGTTGCGGCCATAGAAGGCCCACGACAGCTCGCAGAACGCCTCGACGCTGGAGCCCTCGAGAAAATCCTTGGCCTCGGAACGGCCGAGTTCGTAGCCACTCGTCCAGGCATCGCCGCCGGCCTTCTCCAGCGTCTCGGCGAGTTCCTTGCGGATCGCGTCGTTCCTCCCGAGATTCTCGCAGGTTTCGTCGGCGAGATCGACGCGGCCCCAATGGTAGGCTGCATCCGCGATCTCGCGCTTGGAGAAGGCATGAGCCGCATCGGCCGCCAGCAAGCCGGCAAGACACGCCAGGGCGGCAACCAAAGACAAGCGGGATGACATCGTCGGGAGTCCTTTCCGGCGCACTTGGTTCGTCTCACAAATCACGTAACCAGCACATGCAGCCGATTCAAGGCCGCGCATCGAAACGTGCGCCCTTTTCCAGGGCCCCATCGGGCGCTAGCCTCAGTTGAGCAACGACACTCGACCGGGGGAACGCCATGGCCGATCAACCGCCGTTCACGATCGGCATCGAGGAAGAGTACCTGCTCGTCGATATCGAAACCGGCGACCTCAGGAGCGATCCTCCGGCGTCGCTGATGGATGACCTCAAGGGCCGGCTCGGCGAGCGCGTGACGCCCGAGTTCCTGCGCGCGCAGGTCGAGGTGGGGACCGGCGTCTGCCGGACCGTGGGGGAGGCGCGGGCCGAACTCGGCGAGTTGCGCTCGACCATCATCGAGGTCGCGGCCGCCTACGGGATCGCGCCGATCGCGGCCTCCACCCATCCGCTGGCGAACTGGCGGGCGCAACCGCACACCGACAAGGATCGCTACAATGTCCTTGCCCACGACATGCAGGTGGTCGCGCGCCGGCTGCTGATCTCCGGCATGCACGTGCATGTCGGCGTGGCGCCGGACGATCTGCGCATCGATCTGATGAGCCAGGTGTCCTATTTCCTTCCACACCTGCTGGCGCTGTCCTGCTCCTCACCCTTCTGGCAAGGCGAGGCAACCGGATTGCGATCCTACCGTCTCGCCGTCTTCGACGAGTTGCCACGCACCGGGCCGGCACCCGAATTCGCAAGCTTCGGAGAGTTCCAGCGCACCGTCGCCGTTCTGGTGCGGGCCGGTCTCATCCAGGATGGCAGCAAGCTCTGGTGGGATCTGCGGCCACACCACAGATTTCCGACGCTCGAGATGCGGATCACCGATCTCTGCACGCTCATCGAGGATGCCGCGGCCGTGGCGGCGACCTACCAATGCCTCCTCCGGATGCTCTGGCGGCTGCGTCTTTCGAACCAGCGCTGGCGCACCTATTCGAGCGTGCTCGTCGGCGAGAACCGCTGGCGCGCCCAGCGCTACGGCCTTGCCGACAGCCTCGTCGACTTCGGGCGGGGCGAACTCGTCGCCTTTCGTGATCTCGTCGGGGAATTGCAGGCCCTGATCGCCGAGGACGCCGAGGCGCTCGGGTGCACCGCCGAGATCGCGCATCTCACGCGGATTCTCGAGCGCGGCAACAGCGCCGATCGCCAGATCGCGACCTACGAAGCGGCTCTCGCGGAAGGGCATGAAAAGGACGCGGCGCTGCGCGCCGTCGTACGTCAGCTGATGCGTGAGACCGCGGTGACATAACCCATCGCGCGGCCCTCTGGCCTAGCGCTCCCGCAGCGCGTTCTGCGCCATGCGGGTCATGGGCTTCATGAGATAGGCGAGTACCGTCTTGTCGCCGGTTCGCACGTCGACGTCGGCGACCATGCCCGGCATGATCTCGAGTTCGCGCGGTCCGTTGCGCAGCGTGCTCGCCTCGGTGCGCACGCGGATGAGGTAATATGTTTCCCCGCGATCATCGGTGATGCTGTCCGCGCCGACCTGCTCAACCTTTCCGTCCAGACCGCCATAGAGGGAAAAATCATAGGCGCTCAGTTTGACGAGCGCTTCCTGGCCGGGGCGCAGGAACGCGATGTCCTGCGGCCGGATGCGGGCCTCCACCAGCAGCGTGTCGTCGACGGGCACGATCTCGACGAGGTCGTGCCCGGGCTGGACCACCTGGCCGGGGGTCGTCACGTGAACGGTCTTGACGATGCCGCCGACGGGGGCCGTCACCGTGGTCCGCTCGAGCCGGTCCGCCGTCGCGCGCGCTGCCTCGGTGAGGGAGGCAAGCTCGATGCGGGTCGCGTTCAACTCCTTCAGCGCCTCGTTGCGGAAGGCCGAAAGCCGCTCGCGGCGGCGATCCTCGGCCTCGGCCCTGGCACTCGCGAGCCGCGGCAGGGAGAGGCGGGCCGCCTCAAGCGCCCCGGCGGTGTCGTTCACCTTGCTCTCGATGGCCAGTATCTCCGAACGCGAGACCGCACCCGAGCGCGCAAGCGGCTTGACGAGGGCATGCTCCTCGCGGGCGAGTTCCAGTGACTTTGCGAGGGTCTCGATCCGTGCCTCGACCTCGATGATCTCCTGGGCCCGTTGGGCGGCCTGGTGCTCGAAGGCGGCGAGCGCGGAGGTCAATTCGCGTCGCCGGGTCTCGTAGTGTTCGCGTTGGCGGGCGACCAACTCGGGGCGCCGCGCAACGAGGTCGGTGGAAAACTCGGGCTCGCGATCATTGCCCTCGGCTTCGAGGCGGGCAATCGTGGCGGCGAGGCCGTCGAGCCGCTCCTGGACCTCCCCGAGGGAGGAGCCGGCGAGCGTCGGATCGATGCGCAGAATGACTTGACCGGCCTCGACGCGGGCTCCCTCGCGCACGAGGATTTCGCGCACGATGCCGCCCTCGAGGTTCTGGACGATCTGCAGGCGACTTGCAGGAACGACGCGACCCGGTCCGGTCGTCACCTCCTTGACCGTCGCAAAGGCCGCCCAGGCGATGAATGTCGCGACGAGCGCCATCAGCGTTGCCAACAACAGGCTCACCCCGCGCGAAGGCGGCTGCATGAGATCGGCGCTGAGCGAGGTCGGCACGCCGAGGGCGCGCGGCGCCTCAACCGGGCGGCTGGCGCGGTCGTCGAGCGGGTGGGCGCCGGTGAGGGTATTGCGTGCCATCGTCATGCGGCCCCCGCTCCAGGCTTGATCCGAACGCTGGCGGCGCGGGTGCGCGTCATGGCCTCGAGTTCCTTCAGAACGACCGACTTGGGGCCGTCGAGAATCTTGCGTCCCGCTTCGAGCACGATGAGGCGGTCGACGATGGCGAGCACGGCCGGACGGTGGGAAATGACGACCAGCGTGCGCGCGCGGCAGGAGCGGGTGAGTGCCTCGACGACGACCTGCTCGGTCCGACCGTCCATGTCGCTCGTCGGTTCGTCGAGGAGGAGCACGCTCGGCTCGCCGAGGAAAGCGCGCGCGAGTGAAACGGATTGACGCTGACCGCCCGAAAGGCCGGCGCCACGTTCGCGCACCGGGGTGTCGAGCCCCTTCGGCATGCGCATGATCCAATCGAGCGCACCGGCGGAGCGGACCGCCGCGAGCACGGCCTCGTCCGAAGCGCCCGGATCGGAGAGCGCGATGTTGGAGCGGATCGTGCCGTGGAAGAGGTCGGAGCCCTGCAGCGCGAAGCCGACGTGACGGCGCAGCACGGCGGGGTCCAACTGGCCGGCAGGAACACCATCGACGAGGACCCGTCCGGACGTCGGGCGCGCGAGTGACTGAATGAGCCGCAGCGCCGTCGTCTTGCCACTGCCGATGGCGCCGATGATGGCGACCTTTTCGCCGGGCTCGATGTCGAAGGAGATATCGAGGAGCGAGGGGGGCGCGTCCGGCTCATAGGAAAAGGTCACACGCTCGAAGGTGATGCGGCCGGCGATGCGCGACGGTGTCAGCAGGCGGCGGCCCGCCGGGCGCTCCTGCTCGGCGTGGACGATGGCATCGAGGGCGGTGAAGGCGAGGCGGACCTGATGCAGGCGCGTCACCAGCATGGCGATCTGGCCGAGTGGCTGGAGGGCGCGGCCGGCGAGCATGGTCGCGGCGATGAGCCCGCCCATGGTGAGGTCGCCGGCGGCCACGAGATAGAAGCCGACGACGATCATGGCGATCTGCGTCAGGGTCTGGAGGGCCTGGACGCAGGAATGCCCGAGGCTCGAGCGCTCGCGGATGGCGTGGGATGTGCGCACGTGACCGGCGACGGCGCCCTCCCACTTCGAGGCGGCCCAGCTCTCGGCATTGCATGCCTTGACGGTCTCGAGCCCGACCACCGTCTCGACCACGACGGCGTTTTTTTGCGCGGTCTCGCGAAACGCTTCCTCGGTCAACCGGGTGAGCGAACGCTGGGTCAACCATCCCGTGAGGACGACGACAGGGATCGCGGCGAGAAGGAGCCAGCCGAGTGGTCCGGCAATGATGAAAATGGCGGCGACGAAAACGAAGAGGAAGGGAGCGTCGCCGAAGGCCGTCAGCGTCGCCGAATTGAAGAAGTCTCTTATGGTCTCGAACTCGCGCAGCGCATTGGCCCGCACCCCGGCCGAGACCGGACGGTCCGGCAGGCGAGCCCCCATCAGCCGCCCGAAGACGAAGCCCGAGAGCACCACATCGGCCCGCCGACCCGCTATATCGACGAAGCGGGCGCGCAGCACCTTGATCGCCATGTCGAAGACCGTCGCCAGCATGACGCCGATGGCGAGCGCCCAGAGCGTTTCCTCGATCGCATTCGGCAGAACGCGGTCGTAGACGTTCATGGTGAAGAGCGGCAGAGCCAGCGCCAGGACATTGATGGCAAGCGTTGCCAGGATGGCCTCGGCATAAATTCCCCGGCTCGCGGAAAATGCCGGCAGGAACCAGCCCCGGCGTCGCTCGGAAAGCGCGCCCTCGCCGCGCTCGTCGAGGCCGCTCGCGGGCCGCAGGACGATGACGGTGCCGCTGGCGGCGGCCGTCAACTCGGCGATCGGGCGAAGCTTGCGGGTCTCGGGGTCGGCGGGGTCGCAGATCTCGGCCCGCACGGCGCGGCCGCCCCACCGGCGCTCGATGCGCCAGACCGTCGCAAGGCCGCCGTCGCGCAAGAGGACGATGGCCGGCAGCTCGATGTCGGCAAGGCGCGCGACGGGCCTTGCGACCGCCTCGCCCGCCAGTCCGGCGCGGGCGACCGCCATGTCGAGGTGTGCGAGCGTCAGGCGGCCATCGGTCAGTGGTAACCCGGCCTTGATGGCGATCGCCGTACTCGGCAGCCCGTGATGGCGCGCGACCTCGACGATCGCTTCGGCCAGGAGGTCACGATCCGCGCGGACTTTGGGCGCAGCGGTTGCCGCAGTAGAAGCTTCACGCGCGCCGACGATGCCGCGCGCGGCGATCTCGAGTTCGCTCTGGAGTTTGCCGACCTCGTTCATCCTGCTGCCTCACGGGCGACCATACTGGCCCGCTGCTGACGTCCCTCGGGGTGCGGCTCACGAGCCCGGGCGCACCGAAGCGCGACGAAAGCCCTATCCGCAAAAAGGGAGTGTCCGGCAAACTGGTAAAGCGCAGGAAAACAACGTTTGGAAAAGCCGCGACTATTTGTAGCCGTCCACGCTCGTTTCCCAATTGGCGTGGTAGTTTTCCGGCTGCCAGGACTCGATTTCCGTCCGCCAGCCGTCGATCAACGTCGGGGCAGGTGGGGCGATGCCCTCGGCCGGCAGATCGAGCCCGAGGGCGGGAACGAGGCGGCCCATGGCGGCAAGCAGACGGTAGCCACTGTAGACGCCGATCAGTTCCTCGTTTCGCAGAGCGCTCTCGGCAAGGAACAGCTCGGTCTGGGCATCGAGGAGGTCCAGGAGCCGGCGGCTGCCGGTATCGAACTGCTCATAGTATGCCGCCTTTCGACGGCGTTGAAGATCGAGCTGGCGGCGCAGATCGCCGACCCGCTGACGCGAAGAAACGATCGAATTCCATGAAACGCGCGTCTCACGCTCGACGACCCGCGTCATGTTCGCCGCGATCTCGGTTGCCTCGGCCGCCCGGGCCTTGGCTTCCCAGAAGCGCGCCTTGTCGATGCCGCCATTGAAGATGTTCCAGCGGATGACGAGGAGTGCACGGACCTCGAGGTCGCGATCACCGTCCTGCGTGACGCCGTGGCCGTGGTCGGTCGTCAGCTCGAAATTGGCCTTCGGAAAGAAGCGCGAGTAGGCCGATCCGATGGAGGCTTTCGCGGCGAGCGTATCGAACTGCGTGGCCATGATCGAGGGCGCGACCTCGACCGCCTCTGATACGGCGGCCTCCACAGACCCAGGCAAGCCACTGGCTGCCGGCGCGGCAGCGAGCCGGCCCGGCATGCGCCCGACGACCGATTTGAAGAGTGCATAGGCATCCTGTAGCCGACCTTCGGCTTCCGCGACGATGGCGCTGGCGTTGGCGGCCCGCGCTCCGGCCTCGGCGCCCTCGGCCGAGTTCGCCTTGCCGGCGCCAACGCGCGCTCGGACGCGGCGATGGATCTGCTCGTGGGCCGCGTGGTTCGCCCGGGCCGCTTCCAGAACGCTGCCCGCGCGGATGACCTCGAGGTAGGCCTGGACGGCGCGAAGGGCGATCGAGTTCGCCGTGTCGTTGACGCGCCAACGCGCCGAGCTGACCCTGTTCTTCTGGCGGGCGATCTCGTGGCGGGCTTCGAAGCCGTCGAAAATCCGCTGGGAAAAGACCGTGCTGACACCACGCGTGTCGTGCCAGCCGTTGCTGCTTTCGATGCCCGTTCCGGACAGATAGCTGTTGCGATCGGTGCCGACATGGGCCTTGACGTCGAAAGTCGGCAGGTTCAGCCCGCGCGCGGCGTTCAACTCGTTGTCGATGGCGCGCCTGTTGAAGCGGATGGCGCCGAGTTCGGGATTGAGGGCAAGTGCTTCCTCGACCACACTCGTCAGGGTGTCGGCGCGCGCCGCTTGGCCCACACAAATAAGGGCCGCGAGCCCGATCGCCGCCGCTCTAGCGATATTCATTCCAAGATGCCCCCGTTGCCCGCCGCCCGCTAACGTCTCTGAAAATCAGCTTTTTAGGCTTGCCCGCGCGTTGGCTCGCGCGAAACTTTTGCAGAGCTTATCAACAGGTGAGCGATTTTATCAACAGGTGACTGATTCGCCGCCAGATGAGTACAACCCATGGTTTAGTGGCGGCGAAGCAGCATCTATTATCTCGATGGTGGCATAATCGCCACCACCGTTCAGACGATCAGGTTGCCGTTCGCGCGCATCGTATCGACGTCCAGCCCGGTCACATTCTCCAGAACGACCAGGTCCGTGAAGTTGTCGCCGCCGCCGTTCGGATCGATGCGCACCGTCGTGTCGCCACCGCCAACCGACAGCTGGACGAACTCGGCGATGACGGAGGTCGCCGGGTCGAAGCCGATCAGTAGGGCCGAGATGTCGAGAGCATCGTTACCGGTACCGAAGTCGGTGATGGTGTCGACACCGGTGCCGAGGTCGCCCACTTCCCAGCGGAAGGTATCGGCGCCGTTCCCGCCCGTGAGGATGTCAGCACCCGTGCCGCCGACGAGAAGGTCGAAACCATCTCCCGCGTCGATGGTGTCGATCCCGGCCGCGCCGAAGATCAACTGCCGGCCCGTCGTGCCTGCGAGCGTGTCGTCACCGGGGGTACCGTTGATCACCGTCGGAACGACGAGGCGGAAGGTGTCGGTGATGGCCACAGCGAGGGTGCTCGCCTGATCGATGGTCACAGCGCTGACGGAAACCACGTTCACACCAGCCGTCGCGCCCTCGAAGACGACCGCCTTCAACGCATTGGCCTCGGCTTCGCTTCCGGTGAAGACCCATTCCCCGGCCGCCGGGTTGGTCATGGTCCCACCCGCCGTCGCCTCGAGGACGACCCGGTCGGCACGCCCGTGAAGGTGAGGCGGACCTGCTCGGGCGGGTTCTCTCCCGGCTCACTGCCACGCTCGTCGGTCATGCGCACGTTGAGGTCGAGAGCGACCTCGCCAGACCCCTGGACCGTGACGTTGCGAGCGAGGACTTCGACCGGATCGGCTTCGGGCGTCACCGTCACCGTAAACGGCACGACGGTCTGGGCCTCGTCGCCGTTGGTGAGCTCGAGGGCGATGGCGGTCAATGCGAGCGTCATCGTGCCCGAGTAGTGGAGCGGCGGCGTCAGAGTGAGAGTGGCAAGGCTCGTCACGGGGATGGTCCAGCTGCCATCGCCGTTGTTGGAGCCCGCCGAGAACAGGGAGCCTTCCGGCACTCCGGTGATCTTGACCGAGAGAACCTCGGCGCCGTTGGTCGTGACGGCGTCGTTGAGCGCGGCGGAAAGCCCGACGAGCGCGATGGCGGTGTCCTCCCCGCCCGTTGCATTCGAAGCTGTGGCGCTCGGCGCGTCGGCATCGGCGGCGACCGAAACCGTGAAGTTCGAGGTTTCGAGTTGCACATCGCCGTTGGCCGGCTCGACCGAGTAGGCCGCGACCGTGACCGTGACGTCGCCATGCCAGTCGTTGGCCGGAAGCATCATCAGGTTCGGGACGTCGGTCATCTCCACGCGATAGAAGCCGACGAGGCTCTGGCCGTCGATGGTGGCATCGGAGTCCCCCGCCGCGACGACGGCGTGGCCGGGCAGTGTCGCTCCGTCGGAGAGCCGGACGTACGAATAGGTGCCGATCTGGGTGCCGACATCGCCATCGAGCACGACTGGGATCGTGCCGATACTTTCACCGGCATCCTCGCCCGGCCGCGCGCCGAGACCGTCGCGTGGCGATAGCCCGATATTGAGTGCGACGAGCGTGTCCTCCGTGCCGGCGTCGGGCGTTGCGATGATCGCGACGCCGTCGGCAACGGGCGTGACGTCGATGCCGACGGTTTGCGCCCCTGTCGTCGCCTTCTGGAGAGTTGCGTTCGTTGCGACCGCCTCCACGGTGATCTGCATCGTGCCGGAGAAATTCTCCGGTGGGATGATGCGCACGGCACCGCCATTGACGGCCGCCGCCGAAGCGACCCAGCGGCCGGTATCCGGGTTGAAGAGGGCCCCGATCACCTGGGCGCCAGCCGGCACGTTCGAGATCATGACCGCGACGGAGGGATTGGAGGGATCGCCGGGCGCCGGAAGGGCCGTGACATTGAGCGCGATGCCTGCCTGGTCGTCCTCGATGCCGGAGCTGACGCCGACCGTGACCGAGGGCGGGAGCGGCGGGGTTCCGCCACCACCTGGCGTGCTGGTGACGACGACGTCGAAGTCGGTCGAATTCTGCGCCGTATCGCCGTCGTTCTCGACCGCGATGGTGGTGAGACGCAGGTTCGCGGTGCCGACGGAACCGCCGGGTGTAACCACGTGAAGATCTGCCAGCAGTGCCTGGAGTGCAGCCGGTGTCGCCGCGCTCAAGAGGAACGTGCCGTCGCCATTGTCCAGGGCGACGATGTTGCCGGCGCCGTCGGTGAAGCCGAGCAGCGGAGCGGTGCCAGGGTTGAGGACCCGGATGACATAATAAACCTCTTCCGATGCGGCGCGCCCGAGGGCGACGTCCGTATCCGTGCTCTCGCCGCCAAGATCAATCGACAGGCGGGTGCCCGAGGAACCGGAGACGGTCGGCCGGCCGGTCACCCCGTCGACTGGCTCGTTGACGAAGACGGTCGGTGTATCGGCCGTGCCGATGAGATCGACGGCGAAGTTCGCGGTTTCCGTCTTGTCGACCGACACTGTCGTTCCCGAACTCGGGAAGAATGCCGTATCGCGCACGAGGGCGGAGACGGGGATCGAAAAGTCCTCGTTGGAATCGAGGAACAGTTCATGGGCGAGCGTGACCCCGGGCAGGTCGGCGGCGAGAACCGTTATGGTGCCGGCTCCGGCGTCGTAGGTAAAGGTCCCGGTGATGTGGTTGGCGACGAGTTCATCGAGCCCGGCGCCAGGACCCTCGAGGTCGACGATGCGCCCGGCGAGGCCAGCATCGGCAATGAGCCCCGAGAGGTCGAACGTATAGGAGATGACCTCCTCGGAGCCGTCGTTGTCGACGAAGGCATGCGCGGCCGCGCTGAGGAGCGGAATGTTCACGCCCGCCTCGCTTTGGCCCTCGGTGAGGTTCGCCCCGAGCGACCAGGACGAGAATCCGTCGACCGTGACATCATTGATCACCGGATTGACCTGGATGGTCAGGTCCCAGTCGGTCGCCGCCTGATCGCCATCGACCTCCTGGGAGACGGCGCGCAAGGTGACGGACCCATAGGGGTTCTCGCCCGAGAAGTTCGGCAGTGCCGGGAGCGTCAGCGTCTCCATTGCGGCCGCGGTGACGCTCCAGGCGCCGTTGCCGATGTAGGTGACGCCCCCTCCCGGGTTCGCCGTCGACGGGATGACGCCCGCCGGAACGCCAGAGAGCACGAAGGAGAGGCTTTCCGAAGTATCGTCGTCGACCAGAACGTTATTCAAGTTGCCGCCTGCGCCGGCGACGACGGCGGCACCGATGGCGATCTCCTGGTCCTCGTCCGCCGTCACGGTCACGGTGCGCGCGAGAGGCGCATCGGCGACGCCCGTCACGCCGACGCGGATGTCGGTGAATGGCACGTCGGCGGTGGTTGCCCCGTCGGTCACCCGCGCGACGCCCTGAAGGAGGATATCTCCCGAAAGCGCCGTCGAATAATGCTCCGGCGGCAGGATCGTCAGGGCCGCGACATCATCGGGATCGAGCACGTAGACGTTTGCCCCCACACCCGCGTCGAAGGTCGGCAGGATCTCGGTCCCACCCGCGCCGAAAATTCGCGTCGCTGGCGGGATCACCGCGGTCAGCAACACCTGGTACGTCTCCGATCCGTCCTTGTCGCCGAGCGTGACGCTCATCGGGACGGGGATCATCGAATCCTCGAACCCGATCGCATTGCCCTTGACGGTGACCGGGTCGATCGTCGCGGAGATGTTCACGTCGATGAAGTCGGAGCGGATTTCAACCCGCGTGTCGAGGTCGCCGAGCGTACCGGAGCCCGCCGAATTGTTCGGCGCAAGCTCGTTGTCGCCAGCCGGATCGATGTCGCCGTAAAGGGTCGCAGCCTCGGTCGAGATCGCCTCGATCATGATGCCGTTGGTGCCCGTGAGCTGGCCGGACCAGTTTTCGCGGGGATCGAGGGCGAGATCGTTCGCGCCGCCGTTCATGAACTCGTTGAAGAGGGCGGCGCGGGCGGCGTTGGTGGCGCCGGTCGCGGTGAGCAAATAGACGCCATTGCCCTGGTGGACCAGCGTGATTCCGGCGAGCGAGCCGGTCAGCGTGCCGATCGGGCCGAGGCCATCGGCGCCCTGGGGCACGGTGATGCGAACCGTGAGGGTCTCGGAGCCGTCGTCGTCGGCGCTCGGGGAAACAGTGGCGATCAACGGCACGTTCGGGCCATCCTCGGGGGTGGCAGCGACGGGGTCGATCGCGGTCACGGCTGGCGCGTCGGCGACCGCCTGCATGACGATGTCGTGGGTGAAGGTGTTCACCTGACTGTCGGCGACGCCCCCGTTGACGTCGAGGGTCGTGACGGCAACGGCGATCGTCCCGTTGCGATCGGTATGGGCCGGTCCCATCTCGACCGTGAAGCCGGCAAGGGTCGCGCGGATATCGGCCTCGGCCTGCTGGCGGTCGGCCTGACTGACGCCGCTGCCATCGCCGGCAATGAGGCTCGAGGTGATGGTGTAGGTTCTGGCACCGGCATCGAATGCGACCGATGCCGAGCCGACGCCTGCCCCCTGTGCGATCGTGTAGGTGAGATTGGCGGTGTCGGCCGGAACGGTCAACACGATGCGCGAGATGGTCTCGGTCTCGGGATTGTTATCCTCGGTCGGCGCCACGTCTACGCCGTTGTCGACGATGCGGATACCTGTCGTCGTATTGGCGAGCGTCGCACCGAAGGCGACCGGCCCCCGATCCTCGACGCCGATCGAATCGACCGCGGGCGTGATGGCGTCCGCATCCGGGCGCACGGTCACGGCGACGTTCTGGACGCCGGTCGTCGTGGTCACGGGACCCGAGACACTGTTGGTGTCGACGACGACGCCGCGCACCGAAAGCGTGATCGTGCCGGAAAAATGCGTCGGAGGTTCGATCGCGAGGGTCGCGATGGCGGATTCGGGGATCCGCAGGAAGCCACCCGACACGGTGCCGACATCCACGCCGCCCGAGATGAACCGCGTGCCGACCGGATAGCTCGAGGTGTCGACCTCGATGAATCGCTGCTCGGAGCCGTCGGTGTCGGGTGAGGCCGTGAGGGCGAAGGCGCCGAGGCTGATCTGAGTATCCTCGGTGCCGGTCGCGCCGCCCGGGACGGTGAGCGTCGGGGTATCGCCGACAGGCGTTACGGGGATGGTGAAGGACTGCGTGCGCGTTGCCGTCGGGACCGCGATTTCCGGACCGACCTGGCCGCCACCCATGCCGAAAACGATGCCGTTGTTGTCCTCGGTCGGGCTACTCTCGACGGCGCGCGCGGTGACGGTGATCGAGATGTTTTCGCCGTTGTTGGCACCGGGCCGGGCCTGGAGCGAGGCGAGCGCGGTGTTGAGGGTGGAGGCAATGCCCGAGAACGTGACGAGGCCATTGGCGACGACCATGGAGGCGCCCCCGATCACGAAGGATCCGTTCACGCTCGTGTCGATGGTTGTTGCTCCCACGGTGAACTGGAGCACCGGACGGGCGCCGGTGCCCGGCGTCGAGAAGGCGACCGTGATGTTCTGATAGGTCTCCGAGCCGTCGAAATCGTTGAGCGAGGTCGTCACGGGGTAGGCAACGAAACCGGAATCCTCGAGCACCGCCGGTTTGGTCGCCGCGCCCCGGTTGACGGTCGGGGTGTCGGCGACGGCACGCACCGTCACGTCGTGGGTGATGACCGTCGTCTGGGAAGCGAGATCGCCGACCTCGCTCACCGGACTGTTCTCGTCCGTCACGGCCGTCACGGTGAGGGCGAAGTTCCTATCTCCGTCCTCGGTGACGCGCGACTGCACGGCGGCAAGGGAGGTCATCACATCCGCCGCATTGGCCCCAGAGAGGGTGAAGGTGCCAGCAGCGAAGGTCGCGGTGACGCCAACCGGCAGCGTGAATGCGGGGTTCATGAAGGCGGTAATCCCGGCCGGGAAGCCCGAGATGGTGATGGAAAGGGACTGCGAGCCGTCGAGATCGACGAGAGAGAAATCGGAAAGCGTATCGCCATCCGTCTCGCTCTCGAGGATGTTGGCGCCGAGGTTGAAGGTGCCGTTCTCGTTGACGATCGAGCCCGAGTTGTTGGCAACGACAGGGTCGACCACCGGGCCAACCGTCACCTGGATCGGGGCCTGGACGCTGGCGACATCATCGCCCGTCGGCTCGCCCGCGACGGTCGCTTCGGTCGCGGTCGCCACGATCGTCATATCGTAGGTGCCGTGCGCCTGGGCGGGTGGAACGAAAAAGACATTGCCGAGGCTCGCGACGGGGATCGTGAAGACGCCCGCTGAGGGAGAGGCGAATGCTGGTCCGCCGAGACCGTCGGTCAGGCTCGCGCCCGCCGGCACGCCCGTGATCCGCACGCTGAGCGTTTCCGAACCGTCGAGGTCGCGCAGGACGGCAGAGAGATCATCGAGGTGGACGGGCGCGTCCTCGCTCGTCGTCTCGGTGTCGCCCGTTACGATCGGCGCATCGGCGACCGCGTTGACGACGATGGTGTGCGTCGCATTGAGGGCGACGCCGGTGATCGCCGTGCCAGTGTCGGGATCGACGTCCTGGCGTGAAATCTGGACGCCAACGGGGATGTCGGCCGAGCCGTGGTCGGAGGCGGCATAGGTGAAGGTCGCCAGCACCTGGCGGATCACCGTCTCGAGGGCGCGCGGATCGGCGGGCGGATTGCCGGCATCGACGGCGAGCGTAAAGGTTCCGACGGGACCTTCCGTGACGGTGACGCCCGCCTGGTCGATCCACGTCACCGTGCCGGCGGGCAGACCGGAGAGCACGATCCGGTTGATGCCTTCCGAACGGTCCGCGGCATCGAAGGTCGCGGTATCACCGGTGCGCACGATGCCGGCATCGATCGCCGCGCCAAAGACGACGCTGCCGGGGATGTTGGTGACATTGGGCGCGGAGCCATCCGATGTCGACGGTGCCTCGTCCTCATCCTCGTTGACGAGGCTGGAAGTGGCTGGCAACGAAACCGCGTCGAAGGCCGGCGTCACCGTGACGTCGATGGTCGCCGTCGTCGAAGGCGTCGCCGGCGTCCGACCGCCAGCGCCCGAGAGGTTCTGCTCGAAGTTGAAGGCGGTGACGGAGAGTTGGAAGTCGGCGGCGCTGTCCTGCGGCGCGCGCACGAGGAGGTCATTGGCGAGGAAGGAAATGAGCGCCTGTGTCGTGGCAAAGCTCGACACGGTCTGGTCGAAGGTCCAGCCGGTCGCGGTTGGTGTAGCGGTCACGCCGGCCGGCAGGTCGAGCGGGTCGAAGCTGATCGTCGCGCCCGTCGGCAGGCCCGTGATCTCGACCCGGTCCAAGATTTCCGAGCCATCCGTATCGCCGAGTGTGATGGTGATCGGCAGAGCGAAGTTCGTATCCTCGACGCCCGAGGCGGCGCCCGCGATGGTGGGTTCGTCACCGGCCGCATCCGCCGTCACGGCGATGGTGTGGGTGAGGTTGCTGGTCGCGGGCGCGGAGGCCTCGGGGGTGCCGAAGCGGTCGACGGTCGTGACCGCCAGGCCCAGCGTGATGTCGCGGTCGCTGTCGGCGGGCGGCGTCAGGGAGAGTTTGTCGAGCGCGGCCTGGATGTCGGCTTCGGTCCCGCCCGGCTGAAGGGCGAGCGTGATGGTGCCGGTGCCGGCGCCGATGCCCGGAACATAAGTCGCGGTGACGTTGGCGGTCGGCGTGCCGAGCGAGACGGCGGCGATGTCCGACGGAATGCCGGTCAGCACGATCTGGGTGATCGTCTCGGACGAGGGACCGGCGCCGAGCGCGGCGTTCTGGTCCGCCTTGGCGAGCACGATGTCGGCCCCGAACGTGACGGCGGTGTCCTCGACGACGCTCGAAGCGCCGGTGTTGGTCACCGCGTCGGCGATCGGCAGCACCGTGACGGGGATGGTCGTCGTCGCGGTGGCGCGCTGCGTGTCGACCTGACCGCCCGCGAGGTTGGTCTCGATGGAGGTCACGTCGACCGCGAGGGAGAAGTCGTCGTCGAAGTGCAGGCGCGAGCCGTCCGGCGTCAGGACCAGGTTGGCGAGGACGTCGTTGACGGCCGCGTCGTTGGCGATGGGGTCGGCGAGGTTCGGGCCGGTGACGGTGTAGGTGCCGTCCGGGTTGAGGGTGAGCGTCGCCGCGACCGAGGTCGTCGAGAGGGTATAGCCCGCCGGCACGTTGCGGATGACGACGGTCTCGATCGCCTCCGACCCGGTCGCCTGGGTCGGGTCGGTGTCGGCGCGGGCGACCGAGAAGGCGATGTTGATCGCCTGGTCCTCGTTGCCCGTCACCGGCCCCGCCGTGATGGTCGGCGCGTCGGCGACCGCGCGGAGCGTGATCGTATGCGAACCGTTCGTCGTGCCGACAACACCGTCGTTGTCGGTCGTCGTCACGGCAACGGAAAGTAGAATCTCGCGGTCGCTGTCGGCGGGCGGCGTCAAGGTCATCGCGCGCATTGCGGTCAGGAGATCCGCTTCGCTGCCGGTGGTGCGGGTCAGCGTGTAGGTCGGCTGCCCGAAACCGTCGACACCGACAGCGATCGAAATGCCTGCAACGGAGGGAATGGTGCCGTCGCCCGGAGAGCCGATGATGGCGCCCGCCGGAACGTTCGCGATGACGACACGCGTGATCGATTCGGAACCATCGGTATCGTCGTCGCGGGTGATCGCGATATTATTCCCGAAATTGACGACCGTATCCTCGGGTGTCGAACTCGAACCCGTAACGACCGGGGCATCGTGGGCCGCGATGAAGACGACGGGAATGTCGAGCGTACGGGTCGCCGTAAGGACCGCGACATCGCCGGCATCGCTGCCAGCCGTCGTCGGATTGCTCTCCCTCGCGGTGACCGTCACCTGGAGCGTGAAGTCGTCGTCGGCGTTGGCCGGCGGTACGATGACGAGACCGGCGAGGGTTGCCTGGATTGCGGCCTTGGTCCCGGAGACGAGATAGCTGCCGTCGGGCTCGCGGGTCAGGCCCTGGAAGGAATACCCGGCGGGCAGACCGGTGATGCGGACGGGGTCCATTGTCTCGGTGCCGTCGAGATCGGTCAGATCGAGGGCCACTGGAACGGGGAGGTTCGTGTCCTCGAGACCCTGCACGACCGGGCCGCCCGGTGTCACGACCACATTGGGACCGCCGGTGAAGGACGCATCCGGCAGATCGGCGACGGCGGCCACCGTGATCGCCATCGGAACGACCTGCGTGTCGGTGACGGGAGCACCTCCCCCACCCGAATCCTCCGTCGTCGCCGAGACGGTGAGGGCGATGTCGCCGTCGCTGTCGGCCGGCGGCGTCAGGGTGAGCGTGGCAAGCGCCGCGCGGATCTCGGCCTCCGTGAAGCCCGAACCGGCGCCGCCGAGCGTCACCGTGGCCCCCGCGGGCGGCGCGATGAAGTCGACCGGGTTGCCGTTCTCGTCCGAATACTGGATGCGCGTGCCGGCAGGAAATCCGGAGACGACGACCTCGATGACGGTCTGCGTCAGCGGATCGTTGACGACGATGTCGATGTCATCGCCGAAGGTGACGGGCGTATCTTCGTTCGTCGCCTGGGTCGGCGCTGTGATCTCGAGGGGATCGGCGACCGGAGCAACGACGACACGGATCGGCGCCGAGGCTGTCTCGGTGTCGCCGTTCGAGCCCTCGACAGCGATGGCGACGATGGTCATGCCGTCAAAAATGCCGCTTTCGTCCGGTGGCGGCAGGAAAAACACGGACGGAACGTCAGCCGGCGTCAGGGTGTAGGTTTTCGTTCCATCGAGAGCGATGGTGAAGGGATACTCGGTGCCGTTCGCGGCATCGAGAAATTTTGCTCCGGCGTCGACACCGCGTATTTCCACCGTGTGCGTCTCGGAGCCGTCGAGGAGATCACCGAACGTGGCGGCGAGATCGTCGAGGTGCACGGAAACATCCTCGTCGGTGGTCTCGTCGTCGCCGGTCGCGGTGACGTTGTCCGCGACGGCAATGACGTCGATCACGTAGTCGAATTCGACCGTCTCCCGATCGCGGTAGCCGGGCAGGTCCGGCGCGACGTTGCTCTCGATGGTGGTGACGGCGACGCCGAGCACGATCTGGCCGTGGAAATCGACCGGCGGGTCGACCGTGAGCGAGGCGAGCAGTGCCTGGATTTCCTCCGTCGAACCGGTGACGGTGAAGACGCCGCCCGTCTCGACGATGCGGCCCGGCAGGTTGACATCCCAAGCAAGCGTGGCCCCGGCGGGCAGACCGGTGATGACCACCCTCTCGATCGCCTCGGAACCGTCTGGATCATTCAGGGTAACAGTAATCGGTGTCGCGACGCGGGTGTCCTCGAGGGTCTGGGCCGCGCCCGAGATGCTCGCCGGATCGGCGACCGCCTCGACGGTGATCTCGGCCTCGCCGGTCACGATCTCGCCGGTTCGCGGGTCGGTGAAGGTGTAGGTGAAGGTCGCCTGTCCCGAGTAACCAGGGGCGGGCGTGAACGTCAGAGAGCCGTCGGGCGCGAGACGGATGGTTCCGACCGCCGGGTCCATTTCGAGCCTGGCATCGGTGATCGGCAGGGGGTTGAGGCCTGCCGGAAAGAGCCGATCGCCGAGTTCGGTGTCCTCTATGGCGTAGAAGGCGGGCGTGCCCACGATGAGCGGCTCGTAGACGACGCGCGGGCCGTCGCCATCGTCGAAGGGATCGTCTTCCAGATCGCGCGAGGCGTGGAGATAATCGGTGTCGCCGAGCAGCCAGAGATGGCCGATGCTGGTGCCGACGTCGGTGCTGATCGTGGCGAACAGTTCGTTGTCGGACGACGTCAGCTTTTCGCCGTTGCGATGTCCGACCTCCTCGTCGGGGAGACCGACGAGATGGTCGAGACCGCCGCCGACGCCGGTCGTTACGTTCTGACCCTGCGAGCCGACCTCGCCGCGCTTCAGGTCGTCGCGGCCCCAGCGGCGGGTTTCCGGATTGAGGGGTGTCAGCGCATCGATGCCCGTGCCGACGTTCTCGCCGGTGCCAGCATGGGGATTGAAAAGGCCCGCAGACGACGAGGCGCCGAAGAGTTCCGGAACATCGAGCAGGCTTCCAAGGCCCGACTGGGCGGACTGGGCCGAGGGCGGCGCGACGACGCCGGACCCGGCGGTCTCGATGTTCTCACTTTGCGGGATGAGATCGCCGACGCTCACCCGGCCAGTGCCGCCGTTCGCGAGTTCGACGAGCAGCGCCTCGAGGCGCGCATTGTTCTCGATCAACGGATTCAGCAGGCGGCCCGGCTCGGCAGTGAACGGCTGCACGAGGTCGCCCGTGCCGGTGATGACGACGAGGCCCCAATTCGGCAGACGAAGGCCGAGCAGACCATCGGACGTGACCGTCGCCTTGGCGCCGAGATCGGTGACGTAGGCCAGCAGCACGTCCAGCGTCGCGACCGATGGCGTCAGCTCGACCACCTCGTGTCGTCCGAGGGACCTTGGTTCCGTGGCTTGCGGCGCGGATGCGCCAGCCTCGGCCAACTCGATACCAACGGAACCATCACCCGAACTATTATCCATGATCACACACACTTTCGACTCGACCACGCACATGCACTGCGCGACATTCGACAACGCTTGCCCCTGATTGCACCGAACATGGTTTCAAAATGCTCAATAACGGACCCGAAATCACGCCTCCGCCCTTCCATTCAGACCGCGGTTCGAGCACAACATCCCATCTCGTAAGAAAACCGAAAGAAATATTATGTAATTCTTTGCAGTCTGGCTTGGAATGAGGCAATGCCATTCCCAAACCTGGACGTCACGATCGAGCTCGAAATACCACTTGCCAGCCGTGTCAGAGCGACACGGTCTGCTTAACGGAACCGGCCATGATCCGCCAAGCGAACTCCATTCCAGGGCGCGCAGCAGGTCCGCTCGGTTCGCGGAGCCGTTTTAACCCTATGATCCGACATTCTTTTCTGGCCCGTATCCCGCAGCACGTCCGATCCGCGAGGGCGCAATGGAAATGACGGCGACCGACCGCGCGAGCCGAGTGCGGTTCGTGGCGGCGGCGGCATCCACCGCGCGTTCGATCGAAACGAAGATTCTCTGATTGTTCCAACGGGCGCGTCGAAGTCGAATACTCCGTCGCCCCGCGCGACCGATGGGTGCCATGGTCAGCGTCGTGGTTCACAGAGAATAGCGGTGGCCTCTCTGATGGAATCGTCGACGAAAATGACGCTCGGCCGTCGGCACGCGAGCCGCATTCACTGCGCCGACGATTGGTGACGCAATATACTCATGGCGTCGAGGCCGGGGTCCCTCGGAATTGAAAATCGGCACGAACCCGACGACCGCGGGCAGTGCGGTCTCGAGTTCGGGGCGCACGCGCATCGGAGCGGCCCACGGTCACGGCGCCAGACAGCTCCGCACGCGAGCTGAGCCGCCCTTCACAGGATCTTGCCGAGGAACTCCCGGGTTCGTGGTTGGCGCGGGTTGGTGATCAATTCGCGGGCTGGCCCGATCTCGTGGATCACACCCTCGTGGAAGAAGGCGACGCGATCGGCCACCTCTCGCGCGAACGGGATCTCGTGGGTAACGGCGATCATCGTCATGCCCTCGCTCGCGAGGAGCCGAAGCGTATCGAGCACTTCCCCGACGAGCTCGGGATCGAGCGCCGAGGTCACTTCATCGAGGAGCAGGTAGTCGGGCTGCATGGCGAGCGCGCGGGCGATCGCGAGGCGCTGCTGCTGACCGCCGGAGAGCTGGGAGGGATAATGGTCGAGCTTGTCGGCGAGACCGACCTTGACGAGATGCCTCTCGGCAAGCTCGTCCGCCTCCCGGCGCGCCACCTTTAGGACCTTGCGGGGCGCGAGGGCGACGTTCTGGCGGGCCGTCAGGTGCGGGAAGGCGTTGTACTGCTGGAAGACGATGCCGAGCTTGCGGCGCAGCCTGTCCTGGTCGGTGGTGCGGGCATGGACGTCGATGCCGTCGACGAGGATGCGCCCGCCATCGATCGGCTCGAGAGCGTTGATACAGAGCAGCAGTGTCGACTTGCCCGAGCCGCTGGCCCCGATCAGACAGACCACCTCGCCCTTCTCGACCGTGAGGTCGATCCCCTTGAGAACCTCCAGCCGGCCGAAGGATTTGCGGACGTTTTCGACCTCGATCATCAGGCGGCCTTCCGTTTTTCCTGCCACGAGCGCTCATAGCGCCCGGCGGCAACGGTGATCACGTAGCACATCACGAAATAGAACGCGCCGGCGCCGAGCAGGATCATCAGCGGCTCCTGAATGCGGTTGATGATGATCTGAGAGGCGCGCAGCAGCTCGGGCGGCGTCGCGCCGAGGACCGCGATGAGGGAGGTGTCTTTCATGAGGCCGAGCATGAGCCCGGTCCAGGCGGGAAATATCGTGCGCATGCCGATCGGCACGACGATGTAGAGAAAATCCTGGAGATAGGTGAGCCCGAGGCCGCGCGCCGCCTTGCGGGTAACGGCCGGCACCGATTCGATCCCTGCCTTCACGACCTCGGCGACATAGCCGGAGATGTATATGGAAAGCGTGATGATGCCGGAGAAGAACGGATTCATGGGATAGCCCGCGATCGCCATGAAACTGTTGAAGAGCACGAACTGGATGATGAGCGGAACCGAGCGGATGACGTCGATATAGGCACCGAGGAGGTAAAACACGATGCGACTGCGCGCCGTTCTCGCCCAGCCTACGAAGAATCCTATCAGCGTTCCGATGGCGCCCGAGACGATGGTCAGGACGAAGGTGATGCCGGCACCTTGCGCCATCAGCCAGAAATCGTTCGTGGTGAAGGTGTAGATCATCGCGTCCTCACCAGCGGAAATAATGGCGGGCGACGAGATGGGCCGCGCCCGTGGTCAGCTTGGCGATCACCAGATAGATGCAGGCGGCGACGAAGTAGAACTCGAAGGGACGGAATGTCTGGGATTGCAGGAACGTCGTCATCCCGGTCAGCTCCTGCAAACCGATGATCATGCCCAGGGAGGTGCCGAGCATCGCCCAGATGATCTGGTTGACGATGGGCAGGAACACCGTGCGCAGGACCTGCGGCAGCGTCACGTATACGTAGGCTTGCAGGCCGCTCATGCCGAGGCCACGGGCCGCCAGCCGTTGCGAGGCCGGAACGGATTGAAATCCTCCGCGCAGGATCTCGGCGAGGTAGCCAGCGTTGTTGAAGGCGATCGCACCGAGCACCGAGGTGTAGGGCGAAAGGTGGATGCCGAGGGCGCCGAGGCCGAAATAGGCCATGTAGATCTGGAGAAGGGCCGGCGTGTTGCGGGCGAGCGCGGTCCAGGAGATCGCGATGGCGCGCGCGAACGGATTGGTGCTGTCGCGAAAGAGGGCGAGGACGGCGGCGATGGCGAGACCGATCACGACCGAGAGCACTGTGATCTGCAGCGTCAGCAGTGCGGCATCCAGCAGTTGCGGCCAGTGGCGCCAGACGATCCGCCATTGGAACGTGTAATCGAACATGCCCTCGCTGGCACTCCAATGGGGATGGCACGGCCGGCACGGCACCATGGCCGGATGCAAAAGGGAACCGGCGCCTCAGCGCCGGCTCCCGCGGTAAGATCGGGTCGGAACCGGTATCGGGCCGGCCCCGTCCGTTCAGCCGGCGGCTGGCTCAGTAGCCGTGCACGCCGGGATAGGCCATGTTCGGGGCCGGATAGCCGAACCACTTCTGATAGAGTTCGTCGGTGCGCCCGTTCTTCCACTGGTGCCAGACGAAGAGGTTGACCCAGTTGAGCAGACCCTGGTCGCTGCGCTTGACCATGAGGCCGGTCCAGTCGGCGGGAGCGGTGGTGACGCTGCAGCAGACCTTGATCTTGCCGGCGCCCTGCCCCTTGATGTACTCGCCGAAAATGGCCGTGCTCTCGACGATGGCATCGACCTTGCCCTGGGAGAGGGCGAGGAATTGCTCGGCGTTGGAGCCGTAGGAGACGTGCGAGGTGCCGGCGCCCCACTTGGCGAGGTCGGCGAGGAAGGCGACTTCGGCGGTGGTGCCGCGAACGGTGCCGATGCGCTTGCCCTTGAGGTGCTCGTAGGTGGTGATGTCGGCGTTGCCGGCGGCAACCGCGACGCCCACGTCCCAGATCTGATAGGGAATCGAAAAGCCGACCGACTTGGCCCGCTCGAGCGAGTTCGTGGCCGATGCGACGCCGATGTCGACGCGGCCCGAGAGGATCGCGGGAATGCGATCGGGAGCCGGCGTCTCGACGATTTCAGCCTCCACGCCCAGCGCCTTGGCCACGTCCATGCAGAACTCGACATCGAAGCCGATGGGGTTGTTGTTCTGGTCACGCATGCCGACCGGGGGCACGTCCAGCATCACGCCGCAGCGGACCTTACCCGCCGCGATGATGTCGTCGAGCTTGTCGGCGGCCGCCGGGCCGGCCATCAAACCCAGGCCGATGGCACAAGCGGCCATCGCAGTGAGCATCGCGCTCGTCTTCATTGCCTTCCTCCTAGCCACTCGAGGAAACTCGCCACTCGAGATACTCAATGCCTGCGCAGCGCGGCGAGGCCAGCGCGCCGCTCGCGTCACATGCGGGTCCGAAGACCTAGCGAAACGAACGGCCCCTTACGCTGGAGCAACCGGCCCACGTCGTATTGTACGTTCGGGACATTTCTTTGCAGGAACGGGGAGCCGCGCGCCACGGAGGCGGGCAGGCGGCGACCTAGTGGATTCCGATGTCGCTGTGGATGCTGCGCATGCGCTTGGGGGTCATGCCGAAGCGCTGCTTGAACCAGCGGATCATGTGCGAGCTGTCGGTGAAGCCGCACTCGTAGGCGATCTGGGCAATGGAGCGGTCGGTGTTGATCACCATCCAGCGCGCGGAGTTGAGGCGGATCGAGCGCCAATACTCTCCGGGCGGCATCCGCAGATAGCGATTGAAAAGGCGCGTCAGTTCGCGCTTCGTCGTGCCGACCTGGCGGGCGACATCGGCGACGGAAACGGTCTCGAAATTCTTCTGGTGCATCAGGCCGATCGCACGGGTCACCCGGTGATCGCCGCAATTGGGGAGAATGGCACCGCCCGTGGGGATGGAATCGGTCATGTCCTGCTTGCCGTTTTCGGCCATGAAATAGTGCAGGACCTTATTGGTGCGGGAAATCCCGCAATGCTCGTTCACGAGCGACATCGCGAGCTTGAGGGTCGCCAGTCCGCCCGGGCAGCTCGTGAACGGACCATCCCGCACGAACGGCTCGCTAATGACGGGAATCACCTTTGGAAACAATCTTTTGAATGTCTCCTCATGGGAGAAGTGGACGGCGCAGCGCCGGCCGTCCATGAGGCCGAGCTCAGCAAACAGGAACTGGCCCGAGCACAGGCCGATGAGCGGCACGCCGGCTTCGAGCGTGGTCAGGATGAAATCGTAGAGTGCCGGCGGAATCTCGGCCCCGGAATGCAGCAATCCGCCGTGGATGACAATGTAATCGAACTCCCTCGGATCTCCGAAAAGTCGCGTCGGAGAAATCCGGAACCCGCAGCTCGCGCGAATGCTCTCCATGTCGTGCGACAGCAGCGACCAGGAGCAATAGAGCTGGCGGCTGAAGTCGCTCTCATCGGCCGCGTGGCGCAGGAACTCGACGAGATTGGAAAGCGAGAAAAGCGTGAAGTCGGGCGTCGGCGCGATCCCGATCCTGAGCAGGGGCCTCGTTTCCGGTGCAGGCTTGGACGGACCGAGGCAGCTATAGTCCCGCCGATAGGGCAACGCCATCCTCCCGAACACGTCAGGCGCGCGTGCGATTGTTTGACCTTCATGTACAATGACCAGGCCAGACTGTCGAGCTAGAAGAGACGGCATGTCGCCGCGATGAGGCACGCGCGGCGGTCCATCCTGTCCCGTCCGGGGCGGCGCCAGTCGCGAGGAGCAACTCGTGAAGATTACCCGCATCTCGCTCTACCAGGTCGACCTGCCCATGACGGAGGGCTCGTACAGCTGGTCGACGCAATCGTTCTCGGCCTTCGACAGCACGGTCGTTCGCGTCGAGACGGACGAGGGCATCATCGGCTATGGGGAGACGTGCCCGCTCGGGCCGTCCTACCTGCCCGCCTATCCCGAGGGGGCACGGGTTGGTCTCGCCAAGATCGCCCCCGATATGATCGGTCAGGATCCGACCGCGATCGAGCGGATCAACGACCGGATGGACTTGCTCCTCAAGGGACACCCTTACGTCAAATCCGCCCTCGACATGGCGTGCTGGGACATCCTCGGCAAGTCGACCGGCCTGCCCGTCTACACGCTGCTCGGCGGCAAGCGGCAGGAGAAGGTCAAACTCTTCAAGGTCATTTCCCGTGCCGATCCGGACCTCATGGCGGCCCGCGTGGCGGAGTACCGCGAGAAGGGCTTTCGCCAGTTCCAGATGAAGGTGGGGGCCGATCCGACCGTCGACATCACGCGATTTCGCAAGGTGGCGGCGCAGATGCAGCCCGGCGAGGTGCTGGATGCGGACGCCAACACCGGCTGGCGCCAGCATGATGCCATCCGGGTCGTCGATGCCGTCAGTCCGCTGGCCAGCCAGCACGACATCCGCCTCTACATCGAGCAGCCGTGCCTCTCCTACGAGGAGTGCCTCGCGGTGCGCCGGCACACCAACCTGCCGATGATCCTCGATGAATGCATGGAGAGCCTCGCGATCCTGCTGCGCGGCTACCACGACCAGGCGATGGATCTCATCAACCTCAAGATCAACCGCATGGGCGGACTGACGCGGGCCAAGCTGGTGCGCGATCTCTGCCAGGCGCTCGGCATCGTGATGACGATCGAGGACAGCTGGGGCGGCGAAATCGCGACGGCGGCGATCGCGCATCTGGCGCACTCGACGCTCGAGGACTTCCATTTCCAGTCCTCGGCCTTCCACGAGTACCACACCGTGGCGATCGCGGAGGGCGGCCCGACGGTCGAGGGCGGACACATGCGCGCCGGCGACCGCCCGGGGCTCGGCGTCGAGCCGATCATGAAGGTGCTCGGCAATCCTGTGTTCGTGACCTGATCTGGAGCGAGCGGCGGGCGACGCAACGGATGCCGTGCCCCCAACCGCTCGTTGGCCCCCGGGGTTGCCGCGGTCGCGACCCTGGTGCAGGCCCGACCAGCCGGCGGGGCCGATCCCGTCAACGCGCGTGGACGTTCTTGATTCCAGAAACGAACCGCGCATCCTCACGCCACCCCGAGACACGTTCCTTGAGAAAGCAGAGCGGCGGTTCGCTGGAGCCACCGGCATATTTGAACGTCCAGGCGACACAACGTGCGTCCGCCGCGCATCGCCGGCTGCAGTCCGGCGATCCGGCCCCGGGCGCCATCGGGAAGTGGTCGTAGTCGCCGCGCGGTAGATTGAAGCCCTGGCGGACCTCCGAACACCGGATCGTCTCACGATAATCGGCCCGATGGATCTCCGCCGGATCGACACCGCCGCCGGACCTGTCGCGGCAGGCCTCCTGACCGGTGATCTCCAGGACCACCAGGAACGGTGCCCGAACGGAGGCCAGATGACGGTTGCGCGCACAAAGCGCCACGGTCAGATCCTGGTGCAGGTCTCGAAACGGATAACCGGTCATATAGGCCCAGCCCGAACCACAATTCGGGTAACCGCCGTTCTGCCGATCGTTCAAATGCGAGAAGAAACAATCCAGGATGAGCTGGCGCGCTTCCCGCCGCGCTCGGTTGGCCTCGGAGCGATTGTCGATCTCGCGCCGGGCCTCATAGGTCCAACGCACGGATTCACCCTCGGCGGGCCGGGCGATCACCGTCGCCACACATCCCCGATAGTCGGCCATCGCCGGATGCGCCAGTGCTGCGACCGCGACGAAAACGGACAGGCAAAGGAGCGAAATGGAATAGGCATTCGCATTGTGCATCGTGGACTCCTGTCATTTGCGTTCCCTTTCCGTGCTCACCTTACCGAGCATGAACGCTCCGATGCCTTGATTTACATCAACTCAAGAACATCCGGCTCCAACCCAAAGGCGCAGCATTGGCGTGGTGGTTCCGAGTTCGCGCCTCCACCCGCCTACGCCGCCGGCAGGCCAGCACATCCGACCGCCTCCGATAGCGAAGTCATTGCCTTGCTTGCTTTCTTGTCACATCCGGGATCGCGCGAAACGCGGGAGCACTTGCTCGAGGCGTACGCCGACGGCCTTGTCCGGGCGCCGCGGCACGAGTTCGCGCTTGCGCCGATGGCGGCTGGCATGGCAGGCCGGAGCGCGGCGGCGGAGCAAATCGCGCGCCCGGGCGACGGCGGCATCACCAACGGGCACCGTACCGAGCGGTCGGTCATGGTGCCGCATTGGCACCTCGTCCACCGGAACGAAGCAAGAACAGCGCATGTCGATTCGAAGGGAGAGGACAATGGGACAACCGGCCGGGCACGCAAGAGCCGACGACATGCTGCACGTCGTCAAGTGGCACAATGGTGAAAAAGAGTATCTGCCGTTTTCCGACGGAGAGATGAGGCGCCGCCAGAACGGCATCCGCAAATGGATGGCTGAGAATGGGGTCGATGCCGGGCTTTTCACCTCCTATCACTGCATCAACTACTATTCCGGCTGGCTCTACTGCTTTTTCGGCCGCAAGTACGGTATGGTCATCACGCAGGATGCCGCGACCACTGTTTCGGCCGGCATCGACGGCGGCCAGCCCTGGCGGCGGAGCCACGGAGACAACGTCACCTACACCGACTGGCGCCGGGACAATTATTTCAAGGCCGTACGCGAGCTGATGCCAGGGGCAAAGCGCGTCGGGATCGAGTTCGACCATGTCAACATCGACCTGCGCCGCCAGATCGAGGAGGCGCTGCCGGGTGTCGAACTGGTCGACATCGGGCAACCCTCGATGTGGATGCGCACGATCAAGTCCGCGGAAGAAATCAAGCTGATCAAGGAGGGGGCGCGAACCTGCGACATCGGCGGGGAGGCTTGCGTCAAGGCGATCCGGGCAGGCGTGCCCGAGCACGAAGTCGCGATCGCGACGACGAACGCGATGATCCGCGAGATCGCCTCCAACCACCCCTATGTCGAATTGATGGACACCTGGACCTGGTTCCAGTCCGGGATCAACACCGACGGGGCGCACAACCCGGTGACCAACCGCAAGATCCAGTCGGGTGACATCCTCAGCCTCAATGCGTTCCCGATGATCTTCGGCTATTATACCGCGCTCGAGCGCACGCTTTTTTGCGACCATGCTTCGGACGCCCACCTCGACATCTGGGAAAAGAATGTCGCGGTGCACCGGCGCGGCCTCGAGTTGATCCGCCCCGGCGCGCGCTGCTGCGATATCGCCGGTGAACTCAACGAGATGTACCGGGAGTGGGATCTCCTGAAATACCGCTCCTTCGGCTACGGTCACTCGTTCGGCGTGCTCTGCCACTACTACGGCCGTGAGGCGGGCGTGGAATTGCGCGAGGACGTCGAGACGGTGCTCCAGCCCGGCATGGTGGTTTCGATGGAGCCAATGGTCATGCTGCCGGAGGGCACGCCCGGGGCCGGCGGCTACCGCGAGCACGACATCCTCGTCGTCACCGAGAACGGCGCGGAAAACATCACGGGCTTTCCGTTCGGACCCGAGCACAATATCATCCGCAACGGAGCCTGACACACGGACAGCGGCGGAGGCGCCCTGCGCCCTCCGCCGCCTAGAAATCCTTGAGGAGTCGCGTCGTCTCGGGATCGAGGAAGCCGGCGACCGTCGCCTCGGTCTCGAGTTCCATGTCCTGCTGCAAGCCGCCCGCCATCGCCTGATTCAACACGCGCTTCATGGCCCGCGTTGAAAGGGTCGGCAGCCCCGCGAGACGCGCTGCGGTCGCCTGCGCCTCGGTCATCAATTCAGCGTCGGCCACGACCTTCCAGGCGATGCCGCACCCCTTCAGCTCCGCCGCCGAATATCGCTCCCCGAAATACAGCATCTCGCGCGCCTTGACCGGGCCGACGATCGCCGGCAGCAGCACGGTGACGCCTCCCGTGACGAAGAGGTTGAGAGAGACCTCGGGAAAAAATCCCTTGGCGCTCTCGGCCCAGATCGGGAAATCGCAGTTGATCGCCCACTCGAACCCGCCCCCGACCGCCCAGCCGTTGATCGCCCCGACCACCGGCTTTGCGCCAGCGACGATGGCGACCGTCGCCCGCTGGATGGCATCGACCAGGTCACGCGCCTCGGCTTGCGTTCCAGGATGCACGTGCTCCTGGCGATCGTCGCCCGCGCAGAACGCCCGCCCCGCGCCGGTGAAGACGATGGCCCGCGTGCCCTCGTGCCGGTTTGCATCGTCGAACGCGGCGGCCACGTCATCGATCAGGCGGCGGTTCATGGCGTTGAGCGAGGCCGGCCGGTTGAGTGTGATCGTGCGCACGCCCTCCCCGGTCATGGACGATAAAACCGTTTCGTAGGTGAACTCGGTCATGACGTGCTCCTGACGACGCGCTTCGTCTTGCCCTCGGTCACCGGGAACGTGCCGGCGGGCACGATCGTCGCACTGATCGTGGCGCCGAGCCGCGACTTGAACTCGACTTCCAGACGCCGGGCAAGCGTGCCGTCGTCCGTGCGCCCCTTGGCCAGTTCCGCCCGCACCGGCAGCACGTGGTAGGGGGGCGGGCTGTCGAGCACGATCCGATAGTCGCCCGAAAGCTCCGGAAAGGAATTGACCACAGCCGCCACCATGGTCGGGAACATATTGAGACCGCGCACCACAACCATGTCGTCCGAGCGACCAACGACGCGGAAGCGGAACCCGGCGGTGCCGCAGCGGCATCGGTCGGTCGCCTCCACCGCGATGATGTCACCGGTGCGAAAGCGCACGAGCGGCTGGCACTCGCGCTCGAGGTGGGTCAGGACGAGTTCGCCCGTCGCGCCGGCCTCGAGCGTCATCGGTGCGCCGCTCTCGGGCTCGATCAACTCGGCATGGAGGACGTCGTGGGCGACGAAGTGCAGCGCCGTGTCGCCTGCACACTGGGCGGCGAAATTGCAGAAGACGTCGGAGACGCCGTAGTTGGCGTTGCGTGCCTCCATCCCCCACGTGTCGCGGAACCGCTGGCGCAGCGCCGGATCGTCGAGCCCCGGCTCACCGCCGAAGAGGCCGAGCCGGAGGCCGAGATCGGCGGGCGTCAGCCCCGGCATCTCCTCCCCGATCACCCGCTCGAGCACGCTCGGATAGGACGGCGTACAGGAAATGGCCGTGATCCCGGTCTCGCGGATCGTGCGCACGAGAAGGGCGCTCGAGCCGACGCCGAAGGGGACCACTGTCGCCCCGGTCCGCTCGAGCGTCAGATGGTCGGTGAGGCCACCCATCCACATCTGGTAGTTGAGGCAGTGCACGACCATGATGCCCGGCCCGAGCCCGGCAAGCGCCTGGGCCCTTCCGCCGACGATCTCCGTCACCTCGCAGTCGCGTGCGCTCATGGCAAGGTTCATCGCCTGACCGGTCGTGCCCGAGGTGCGATGGAGACGCGCGACCCGCTCGCGGGGGGCGGCGAGATAATCCCCGAAGGGGGGAGTGGCGGGTTGGGACAATCTGAGGTCCGCCTTGTCGCAGAGCGGCAATTCGCAGAGATCGGCGAGATCCCGGGGCGGCGAGCGCCCCTCCCAGAGGCGCTGGTAGAAGGCGGAGTTCGCGGCGACGTAGGTGCTCTGGCGCCGCCAAGCTTCCTGGCGATGGTCCGCGAGTTCAGCGAGTGGGATCCGATGGCCGTCGACGAGGAGGCTCATGCCGCCCCTCCCCTGGCTCCGGGCTTCGGGGACCGTGCCGCATGGCGCGGGCGTGGCCGGCCATCGTTCCAATCCCCGTACCAGACCGGTTTGCCCGGACCGTCGCGGCCAGCCGCCAACATGGCGCGCGTCGTTCGATGCGTCATCGTCATTCGTGTCCTCTACGGAACTCCGGATCGCCCCCCGGACAGGATCCGGGGCAGGACCCGGGCAAGCGGCTAGGGGTAGCAGTTGCCCTTTCTCAAGCACGCCTCGAGCGCGGAGATCAACGCCTCGGTCACGACGCCGTCGGTCTCTCCCTCGAACAAGTCCATGCCGGACAGGGTCGACTGTACCCGCTGGGTGCGCTCGGTGCTCGCGTCGAGGACGACCCGGTAGGCTGCGAGCGCGGCCTCGACATCCCCCTTTTGGGCCATGAGATGCGCCTTGACGTCGTGCATCTCGATCCGCAATTCGTCCGCGCTCTGGCGGATATCCGGGGCGACGACCCAGTCGCGTGCCAGCACCGCGTCGAGTTCCGCGACCATCGGGTCGATCGTGGCTAGGTCCATGTCGAGTTCGTTGGCGAAGACGATCCCCCAACCGGCCCAATCCACGTATTGCACCTGGTTCGGATAGGTGCGGGCGATCCTCAATTCGACGTCGGCACCGAGACGGTAGAGGCGTGCGGCCTCCTTCGGATCGCGCTCGACGCCATTGCCCGACTTGTAGTGCTCGGCCAGTAGGATCATTCCGATCCGATCGCGGGCCTCGACGGCCCGCCGGCACCAGCCGATCGCGGTGTCGAGGTCCTGTTCCACCTGGTCGCCCCTCGCATAGGCCCGACAGAGCCGCGACATGCTGGAAGGGTGCCCCCCTTCGGCCGCGCGGTGCAGCCAGGTCTGAGCGGCACCGGCATTCACTCTTTCGAGAAGCGTGGAGAAGAGGTCCATGGCGGCTGGATAGCCCGCATCCGCTGCCGATTGCAGGTGCGCAGCACCCGGGTCGAGCCGGCCCTCGACGAAATGGGTGCGGGCAAGTTGGAAGTGGAACCGGGGCGTATCGGGATAGGCGGCAAGCGCTTCCTCACAGGAGGCGCGCGCCCGGGCGACGTCCAGTTCTGTCGCGAACGCGCCCGCGGCCACGGCGTTGCGATCGAGGGGATGTGCTGCGAGACGGTCGCAGTCCGTGACCGGGACCTGCGCTGCAGCTATCGCGGTCGATAGCATGACGACGGCAAATTGGGTGATCGACGCACAAGCACGTAGCAACATCTCGGTGACCTCGCTTCGACTGGGGCTATCCATAAGGGCCGGCGGTCGGAATATGCACGGGACGCGAACGCTTCGAATTGCGATAGATCAAGTCGCGCTCGTGTTGGGATCGGCTTGGCCACGCCGGGATCGTGCGCAAGCCGACGTCATGCTCGCCTGGTCTCCTGGCACGAAGCGCCCAAGGCGTTCCTGTCCGCTCCTTCCGGGTGGCCGGCGATCCCCGGCACATGACGCAAATGGAGTGCGGCGCCGGAGCCAGGGACGCCCTGCAAAGGCGAAGTCGGCTCCAGGTCGCGCATTGACCGGGAGCGTTTCGCAGGGGAATACAGGGCACTGCGACAGCACCCACGACAGGATCCGTACCCGTCCGATCAACGGGTCGGTGCAAGGACCATCGGTGTTGCCCGCGCGCGACTGGCGCGGCACCTTGAAGGGGCTGGCGCCGAGATCAACTCATCCAATTGTCGCTCCGGATCGAATGCAAGAAAGTATGCAGAACGAACCTCTGGCGCGATGTGGCGCAGGAAGGCGAGGACCACCGTGCAGGAGAACCACAACAAGCCTCATCCGATGCCGGGTGCGGTCGATGTGCTCATCGCCGGGGGCGGCCTTTCGGGCTGCCTGATCGCCGCGCGCCTCAGGCAAGTTCGCCCGGAAATACGCGTGCTGCTGCTCGAGCAATCGGCCGAGTTCGGCGGCAACCACACCTGGTCGTTCCACGAGAGCGATCTGGCCGAACGCATCGGCGGCTGGATGGCGCCGCTCGTCGCACACCGCTGGCCGGCCCAGACAGTGCGCTTTCCCAGCTACAGCCGCACGCTCGACTACGGCTACCGCTCGGTCACCAGTGACAGCCTGCGTGCCGCTCTGCATCCCCTGCTCGACGGTATCGTGCGCTGCAATGCCGCGGTTCGCGCGCTCGCCCCACGTCGAGCAACCCTCGAAGACGGTACGACGATCGACGCCCGGGCGGTTATCGACTGTCGCGGGCTCGGCCCGACCGCAGGTCTATGGCTCGCCTATCAAAAGTTCCGCGGCATCGAGATCACGACGCAAACGCCGCATGGCGTCACCGAGCCGGTGATCATGGATGCCACCGTGCCGCAGCTCGACGGCTACCGCTTCGTCTACCTGCTGCCGTTCAGCCGCCACCGGTTGTTGGTCGAGGATACCTACTATGCCGATGATGCGGCCATCGATGGCGGGCGCCTCGATGAGCGGCTGGCTGCCTACATCGAGGACGCTGGCTGGCGTATCGCATCGGTGCTGCGTCACGAGCAAGGCGTACTGCCCATCACGCTCGGCGGCGACATCGACCGGTTCTGGCGCGAGCGGGCTCGCGAGGGCACACCGGTAGCGGGATTACGTGCCGGCCTGTTCCATCCGACGACCGGCTATTCGCTGCCCGACGCCGCACGGCTCGCCGATCTCATTGCCGAGCAGCGGGATCTGTCCTCGGGCGCTCTGTTCAGCGCCATCGAAACGCACGCCCGGCGCCTTTGGCGCGAGCGCCGGTTCTATCGGAGCCTCAACCGGATGCTGTTCCGGGCTGCCGAACCCGAACAGCGCTGGCGCGTTCTGCAACGCTTCTACAGCTTGCCTGCTCCACTCATCGCGCGGTTCTATGCCGCGCAACTCACTCGATTGGGACAGGCGCGAATACTGACCGGGCGCCCTCCGGTCCCCATTTCAGCCGCGCTGCGAGCACTTGCAGCGCGGCCGCCGATGGATGAGGAAACGGCGTGACCGGCTCCCGGGACGACTTCCTTGCAACCTTCGCGCGTGAGCGCATCGAGCGCGGATCGAAGAGCTTTGCGGCCGCCGCGCGACTGCTGCCGGGTGGGATGCGCGACAGTGCCTACATGCTCTATGCGTGGTGCCGCTACTGCGATGACGCAATCGACGGTCAGGAGTTGGGCTTCGCCGCCTCCCCACATACAGCCGGCACGGAGCTGCCGGCCGACCCGGCCGAAACCGTTGCACGGCTGCGCGAGCGCACGCTGGCGGCCTGTCGAGGGAACCCCGACAGCCCGGTGTTCGAGGCCCTGACCAGAGTCGTCGAACGCCATTCGATTCCGCATGGCCAGCCGCTCGACCTCATCGAGGGGTTTGCAATGGATGCTCGCGCGCACTCATACGAAACGCTCGAGGACACCTTGCGTTATGCCTACCACGTCGCCGGCGTCGTCGGGTTGATGATGGCACGGGTGATGGACGTTTCGGAGCGTGACACGCTCTTGCGCGCCTGCGACCTCGGGATCGCGTTCCAACTGACGAACATCGCGCGTGATGTCATGGACGATGCGGCCCTCGGGCGCACCTACCTGCCCGCCGATTGGTTGGCGGAGGCGGGGATCGATTCCGAAGAGCTGACCAGCCCGCACCTGCGCGCGGCCGTCGCAAAGGTAACCGTCAGACTGCTCGACGAGGCCGAGCAGTATTATCGCTCCGCCGAAGTCGGAATCGCCCGCCTCGCGTACCGTCCCGCCATGGCGATCGCCGCCGCACGGATCGTCTATCGGGCGATCGGGGCGGGCGTGCGTGCGCGGGGGCCCGCCGCATGGGATCGGCGCGTCAGCATCTCGCGGCCGCGAAAGCTCGCCAATCTGGCGCTTTCCCCAATTGCGGTCCTCATGGCTCGCACGCGCGTCATCTCCGGCACGCCCTTGCGCCACAACCTCTGGACACCGTCACTCCCCTAGGCCGGACGCCCGATGCGATGCGGCTTGCCGACGTTGGGCGGGCAACCGCCACCAGGGCACCGATGGATGAGCATGATGCTCGTGGTGATAGCCGAAATGAAAGCACGTCAAGAGAGAGAGCAGCCAGGGATAATCGTTGCTGCGCGTGCGATGACGGTCGGCGAACGGGGCTTTGGCGGGCCGATGGGGCAAGAAGGTGCCGAATAGGAAGAGTTGTAGCGCCGAGACGATCGCCGGAGCGGCCCAGAGGATGAGAACGTTGGATACCGAAGCTTGAAGGAGGACAACATAGGCCAGGAACCGCGCGCTCATGTGAAGGTACTGGCGCCAGGAAAAATATTCGAGGAGGAATACGCCGAACCACGGCCAGAACCCGTAGGGCGGCGCATCGTTGAAGTCGGGATCCGCCCCGGTTCCGGAATGGCGATGGTGCAAATGGTGCTTGCGATTGAGTTCGTCGTAGGAAAATCCGGCATAGAGGAAAAGGCAGAGGCGGCCGATCGCCCGGTTTACCCCGGGCCGGAACGGCACGAGCGAGCCGTGCATGCAATCGTGCGCCACGATGAAGAGACCGACGCTCAGCCAAGTGGCCAGCAGGAACAGCAACACCGCGAGCGGTGCGCTCTGCCATTCGATCTCGAAGAAGAAGACCGCGTAGACGTGAACGACGAGCCACGCGGAAATGATCGCGGCGGCGAGCGAAAGGCCGATCGGGGCGGCCAATGCGGTATCGGCCCGGCTCTGACCTCCTGCCGTATCGCTCTCGCGATCGATCATATGAGTTCCCTCATTCCCGCCGCGATCAACGGCGCCGGATGGCGAGATGCGCCACCACCAGACCGAACAGCGCGGCACCGGAAAGCACCGCGATCGGAAGCGCCACCTCGTACCAGCCCTCGTTGCGCCAGAAGATGGCGCCGTAGGCCTCCAGCGTCCAGGTGTTCGGGGTCGCCCAGCCGATCGCCTGGACGTAGGGTGGGATCAGGAAGCGCGGGATCATGCTGCCGCCGACCGCGCTCGCAACCAGGATCAGGATCGAACCGAGGGTCTGAGCCTGCTGGAAGGTGCGGCAAAGCGCAACGAAGCCGAGCATGAGGCCTGCCCCGGCTGCCGCCGTCGCCACGGTCACGGCGAGCCAGAGTGCAAAGCGCGCCGGAACATCGAGACCGAACCCGAGCCAGGCGACGGCGTAAATCATCGCCACCTGAACGATCCCCTGCGCCCAGAGGAAAAGGAATTTGCCATCGATGATCGGCCACGTCCCGGCCGGTCCTGTCGCCAGCCGGTCGAGCAGTCCGCTCTCCTTCTCCTGAAGGAGGGACAATGCGCCGTTCATGGCCGAGAACAGCAGGAACATCGCCGCCACCGCCCCGGCGTAGTAGGAAATGCTGGTTGGCACTCCCGGATCGCCGATCGCGCTCTCGCGGGCAACCAGCCTCTCGAATGGCAGACGGATTCGCTCACCGGCAGCGACTGCGCTCGCATCGGCCGTCGCCATGGCCGTCAGCCCGGCTTCGAGCGCCGCCGCCTGCCCCGGCTCCAGAGGCGCGAGCGCATTCGTGACCGAGCGCGTGACGCCGCCCGCCACGATATGTGGCAATCTCGCGAAGTAGGTTTCCTGGACGATGCCCTCGACGACCGCGACGGAGATTTCGCGCGTCGGATCGGTCACGAGGAGGAGCGGCGGCTGACCGTCGGGCGATCCCGATTGCAGTGTGCGTTCGCCGCCACGCACGACCACGCCGACATCGGCGATGCCGGTTCGCACGGCCCGTCGGACGGCCTCGAGGCCCGGCTCGTCGAGCGCGACACGCGTCAATTGGCCGTTGCTCTCGATGCCCGCCATGAAGCGCTCGGACGCATCGGACCCCTCGAGATCGAGCAGCGCCACGCGAACCTGCAGGTTGCCACCGCTCGCACCCGAAAAAATCACCGCGAAGATGAGGAACACGGCCGCTGGCAGCACGAAGCTCATCGCAAAGGCCGCCGGATCGCGCACGAGCGCGAGCAGCATCGTCCTGAATACAGCGGCTCTCATGCGACCTCTCGACGATCGAGGAGGCGAGCCATCAGCGTCTCGAGCCCCGGGCGTCGCAGTCTGAGATCGCGCGGGCCGCCGCCACCTTCGACGAGCCGCTCGACGAGTGTCCTGACATCCGCGCTGCCCGGTGCAACGAGGCCACGCCACTGGCCGGTCGTTTCATCGTAGGCGAGGCGGAGACGAGCGATCAATTCGCCGACCCCTGCGCCACGCGCCTCGCCGTCGTGCAGCCGCACCATGCATTCCACCTGATCGCCGAACGCCCGTTGGACGAGGTCAAGCGGCGCTCCTTCAGCCTCGACACGCCCCTCGATCATCACACCAACCCGGTCGGCGAGCGCCTCGGCCTCCTCGATCTCGTGGGTAGTCAGCAAGATCGCCAGTCCGTGATCGCGCAGCGAGAACAAGAGATCGCGCATGGCGTGACGGCCAGCATGGTCGATGCCGACCGTCGGCTCGTCAAGGATGAGCAGTCGCGGCCGATGAATGAGGGCGGCGGCGATGTTGACGCGTCGCCGCATCCCGCCCGAGAGCACCACGACGCGATCGCGAACGCGGTCGGCCAATGCGATCCGCTCGAGTGCCTCGGCTATTCGTGCCGCAAGGTCGCGGTCGGCAACGCCCATGAGCCGGCCGATCACCGCGAGGTTCTCGCCCGCCGTCAGCTTCTCATAGAGCGCGATGTTCTGTGGCACGAGACCGATCATCCGGCGCGCCGCCACCGACCCCGCCGGGTCGACGCCCTCGAGGCGGATCGTCCCCCGTTCGGGCCTCACCTGACCGGTGACGGCCTTTATGAGTGTCGATTTCCCGGCGCCGTTCGGGCCGAGCAGCACGTAGATCTCTCCCGCCCCGAGGTTCAGCGAGGCACCGCGAAGCACCCGGCGCTGACCATAATGCGAATGGAGGTCCTCCACCGACAGCAACGACGCCATCACGCCCTCTTCCTCACCCCGAGCCATGGCCGGGCCCGAGGCCGACCCGTTCGCGCGCTTGGCTTACCATGCGGGAAATGAACGCGGTCGCCGCGCCATCTCCCGCCTGCGATCCGATCTCTCGGAGGGCTGCCATGATCTCGGCATCCGCGCGGCCAAGTGCGCCGTCGAACCCTTCCAGCCGGCACACGGTCGGCTTGCGCGCGTCCTTGCGAACGTCCTTGCCAGCGGTGCTATCGCTGGCAAGGACATCGACGAGGTCGTCGTAGATTTGGAAGGCGACGCCGATGCGCCGACCGGCGGCGGCCAGATTTCTGGTATCGGTCCGGCCGAGGGATTGCGCGACGAGGCAGGGAGCCGCGAGTGACAGCGCAAAAAGGGCGCCCGTCTTGCGGGCATAGACGTCCAGGACTGCGTCGGTATCAATTGCCGCATCGGCCTCGAGATCGTCCTGCTGCCCGCCACACAGGCCCGGTGCGCCCATCGCTTCGGCAAGGTGAGCGACGATCGCCGATCGGGTCTCGCCTGAAAGCGCGCTGGCCGACGCGATCACCTCGTAGCTCTTGGCCACGAGCGAGACCGCTGCCAGGATCGCGGTTGCCTCGCCGAAGACGCGGTGCGTCGCCGGCTGGTGACGGCGCTTGGCGGCATCGTCCATACACGGAACGTCGTCGAGAACCAGCGAAGCCGCATGGATCAACTCGACCGCGACCGCCGGTGCCAGCACGGCCCCCTCGTCCAATCCGAGGTCGTTCGCCAGCGCCAGCATCAGCACCGCTCGCACGCGCTTACCGCGCGCGAGGGCCGCGTGGCGCATTGCGTCGGCCAGCCGTGCGGGTACGCCGCTGTGCGCCTCGATCGCTTCATCGAGCCCCACATCGACCTGATGTTGCCACCGCGAGAACCGGTCGGCGCAGACAGCGCCCGCCTCGATATCCGTCGTCTGCCGCATGGTCCTCGCAGGTCCGTGAAAAATCCGATCTGCAGCCGCAACTGTTACGTAAGAAGATGCGGTGCTGGACCACCAGAGGAATCGACCGCCCGGCGGCGCCCGTGCGCGAGCCGAGATGGACGAAATCCGGGAACGCAAGGCCGAGCGTCTCGCAGCCGCATCGAAGGGTGACGTGCCGGCGCGTCGGGTCAGGCTCGTGCCGCTCGCCCCCTGGCACCGGTTCCCCGATGGCTCGTTTTCCGTCTACGACCGCACTTTCGACGACACGCTCGCCGAGATCAACCGTTTCGAACTGGCCGACGCGGAAGACCTTCCGCGCCTCCCCGCGCATTCCCGCAAGTTCCACGAGGCTGGCCTGGAGGCCCTCTGCGACGCCCCTGTCCACGACGTCCGAACCATGCTCGGTCAGGCGAGCCGACCGTTGCGGCGAGGGCCCCATCGGACGTCATCCCGTCGGCGCGGGCACGCACCCGGGCGCGGTGCAGCGTGGAGCAAAGCGGAACGGTGCGCCGCAGACCCGGGACCGGGTGCGTTCTGCTCCCTTCCCCGCGACCCCGGATCAGCAGCGCGTCATTGCATGCCGCGCAGCATCCGGGGATCGTGAGGGGGTGCGTCGCATCCGGGGATCGGCACACCACGGCTCCCGGGCGCGGTGCAGCCTGGAGCAAAGCGGAACGGTGCGCCGCAGACCCGGGACCGCCGTCGTTCTGCTCCCTACCTGGCGACCCCGGATCAGCGGCGCGTCATTGCATGCCGCGCAGCATCCGGGGACCGTGACACCACGGCTCCCGGGCGCGGTGCAGCGTGGAGCAAAGCGGAAC